>NZ_JBKSWG010000030.1:0-23396 GCF_047234585.1 Sellimonas sp.
CCTCTACTAACAGAGTCAGAGTCTGCTGTGCTGCCATTACACCAATCCGCATCAGATTTGTCTGTCCGCTCATCAGCGAACAAGAATATTATATCAAAAAAAAAAGAAATGTCAACACTTTTTTTCATTTTTTTGTCATAACATGACACACAAGTTTTCCCTTGATCTGATCTTTTCTTTGAGGAAAAATCCGGCCGGTTTCCTGCCAATTCATGGCAGTTTCCCGGCCAGGTTTCTATATGCCCTGTGCAGAAAGGAGAGACATCTATTTTATAGACTCTTGATTCTCTCTACTGCTTTCGCTGTATTTTCGTATGTTCCAAACGCGGTAAGTCGGAAATATCCTTCTCCGCTTGGTCCGAATCCGGACCCCGGAGTGCCTACCACACCAGCGTTTTCCAGCAGGTAATCAAAGAAATCCCAGGACGTCATCGCATCCGGCGTTTTCATCCATACATAAGGAGAGTTGACTCCTCCATATACGGTATATCCGGCTGCTTTCAGGCCATCGTAGATCGTCTTTGCATTTCTCATATAATATGCGATCTGATCCTTGAGCTGTGCTTTCCCTTCTTCTGAGTAAACCGCAAGTCCCGCTTTCTGTACGATGTACGGCGCCCCGTTGTATTTCGTACCGTGGCGTCTTGCCCACAGAGAGTGAAGCATCACGCCGTTGCATTTTAAATCTTTCGGGATGACGGTGGCTCCGAGACGTACCCCCGTAAACCCTGCATTTTTGGAGAAGCTTCTAAGCTCAATGGCGCAGGTCCTTGCCCCTTCACACTCGAAAATCGTGTGCGGTACATTTTCTTCGGAAATGTATGCTTCATAAGCAGCATCGTAAATGATGACAGATCCGTTCTTATTGGCATAGTCCACCCAAACCTGGAGTTGATCTTTTGTGATGGCAGATCCGGTTGGATTGTTCGGGAAGCAGAGATAGATCAGATCCGGTACTTCTTTTGGAAGTTCCGGCACAAAATCGTTTTCTGCTGTACAAGGCATGTAGATCACATCACTCCACACTTCTTTTTCCGGATCATACGTACCTGTACGTCCAGCCATCACATTCGTATCCACATAGACCGGATAGACCGGATCGCAGACTGCGATCTTGTTATCCTGTGCAAAAATTTCCTGGATATTTCCGGAATCCCCTTTTGCACCGTCTGAGATGAAGATCTCTTCTGGTTTGATATCGCATCCTCTTGCTTCATAATCATTTTTTGCCATAGCACTTCTGAGGAATTCATATCCAAGATCCGGTGCATATCCATGGAACGTCTCCGCATGTGCCATCTCATCCACTGCACCGTGAAGCGCCTCGATGATAGCCGGAGCAAGAGGCTGTGTCACATCTCCGATTCCAAGGCGGATGATCGATTTGTCCGGATTTGCTTCCGTATGTGCCGCCACCTTTTTAGCGATATTGGAAAACAGATAACTTCCCGGAAGTTTCAAATAATTTTCATTGATTTTAAACATCTCTATGACCCCTTCTCTTTATTTCTTTAATGTGTTAAATTCCATACTGCGGTAATGATAACACATTTTCCGAAACACGTAAAGAGTCTTTTCAGTATTTGTCGGTATAGTCCCCTTTACAGATGATGCGGCTTGTTCCTTCCAGATACATAAGTCCGCTTCCTGTTTTCCATTCTGTACTGAGGATTCCTCCGGGCATTTCAATCTTCATTCTTCTTTTCCCACGCCCGGTCACTGCCGCCGCGGCCGCAGCCGCACAAGCTCCCGTCCCACAGGACAGCGTCTCGCCGCTCCCCCGCTCCCAAACACGCATCTTCATGCCGTATTCAGATGTCATCCTTACAAGTTCTGCATTGATTCCGCCCCGAAAAGCCGAATATTCCGAAATCTCTCTTGCATATTCCATCTTCCATTGCCGGAAACTTCCGGCATCCGGCGGAAGGAAAATGACTGCATGAGGATTTCCCATAGACACGAGAACCACCTCCGTCTTTCTCCCGCGGATCGATACAGCAAAGTGTTTCTCCCGTATATCCGGCACGCCCATACAGACTCTGACCCGGAAGTTCTTATCATCCGGATAGAGCCACAGCTTTTTTATCCCGCTGTCTGTCTCGATCTCCAACTCTTTTTTCTCCGTTTTTCCATTCTGATACACATATTGTCCAAGGCATCGGATCCCATTCCCGCACATCGTCCCCCTGGATCCGTCGGCATTATACATTTCCATCCGAAAGTCCGCCCGGTCTGACGGGCAGATGAGGATCAGTCCGTCTGCCCCAACTCCATAGTGGCGGTCACTGATCCTTCTGGCAAGCGCGGAAGGATTTCGGATCTTTTCTTTCTCACTATCAACATAGATATAGTCATTTCCGCATCCTTGCATCTTTGTAAAATTCATAGGCCATCACTGTTCCATCCATTTTCTGCATTTTATGAGATCTTTTTTCTCTTTATGTCACTTTGCGAACAGCCTTTCGCACAGTCCTTGGATCTGTCTGCCTGTCACGTCGAGATGATACGGCTCGTTATAAAGAAGCTTTGATAAGGGGACGAGCTGATAGCCTTCTTTTTGAAGTCCCTGTATCAGTTTGGGCAGTGCTTCAGGTGTATATTTTGCCTCGCTGTTCAGGCGTATGACGGCTCCGTTTTTGAGTTCCGGATCTTCCAGGACGGTCGCTGCTACCGCCTCCGCCCCGTAGTCTTTCCAGTCCATTGAGTCTACAGACCAGCAGACAGTCTGATATCCAAGCTCCCTGGCAGTCCGGATCAGACTTTCTCCATATCGCCCGTACGGAGGGCGGAAAAGAGACATCTTTACCCCAATCTCTTCTTCTACTGTCCTGTGTGCCGATCGTATCTCCTCTTCCTGCTCTTTTTGCATCATCCGTGACATATTTTGATGGGTTTCCCCCAAATTTCCCAAGTCATGTCCTTCTTCCACAATTCTCTTCATCGTATCCGGATAGAGCCTCGCCCACTCTCCTGTCACAAAAAAAGAAGCCTTCACCTGACAATCTTTCAGGATGTCCAGCACTTTCTTTGTCCCTTCTTCATCCCACGCAGCTTCAAATGTAAGAACCGCCTTCTTTTCCTCCGTCTCCACAGAACAGACCGGCATCTCCGTTCCATTTACACTGTTTCCCACACTCGTATATTCCATGGTATACCAGACAACGCCAGACAGCACGAGCACTGTCGTAAAACCAAAAAGAAGTATCTGCTTACCTTTTCCTCTCCTTTTCCCCATAAAAAAACCTCCGGACATCTATGGTTATTCCCATATATATGTCCGAAGGTTTGTCTGTTTTACCAGATTCCAAGTACACGCTGCATCAGAAGGCTTACCGCTGTGATCCCCACCCAACAGCAAAATCCCATAAAGATTGGCTTCCCGCCCGTCTTTACAAGCTTTACGATATTCGTGTTAAATCCGATGGCCGCCATAGCCATGACAATGAAGAACTTGCTCAGTTCTTTGATGGGAGCAGTCACGGAAACCGGAAGTGAGAGCACCGTTGTGATGACAGATGCCAGCACGAAAAACAGAATAAAGAACGGAAAAATTTTTCCGATTTTAAAGCTTCCGCCCGCTTCTTTCCCTTCCTTGCGCGCTTTTTGCATCTGCCAGACAGACAGAACAAGTGTGATTGGTATGATTGCCAATGTCCTTGTAAGCTTGACGATCGTGGCGGAATCCAGCGTGCTACTTCCATGGATGCCATCCCAAGCTGCAGCTGCCGCCGTGACGGAAGAAGTATCATTTACCGCAGTCCCGGCAAAAAGCCCGAACCCTTCGTTTGACAGGCCGATGATCCCTCCAAGTGTCGGAAAGATCAGCGCCGCGATAACATTAAAAAGAAAAATGACGGAGATCGACTGAGCAATCTCTTCATCATCCGCATCGATGACCGGAGCTGTAGCTGCGATGGCAGATCCACCACAGATACTGGAGCCCACGCCAACGAGAGTTGCCGTCTTGGACGGGATGTTCAGCACTTTGCAAAGAACAAATGTGATCAGAAGCGATGTGGAAATTGTTGCGACGATAATAGGAAGCGATTGCCTTCCTTTCGCAAGGATATCTGTCAAATTCATCCCGAATCCAAGCAAAATGACTGCATATTGAAGAATCTTTTTTGATGTATATTTTATTCCCGGCTGCAAAGAATCATTTTTTTTGATGATCAGCGCAAGACACATACCGATGAGAATCGCAAACACCGGACCGCCGATCACTTCAAATTTCTTTCCAAGCCAGGCCGCCGGTATCGCGATGACGAGACAAAACAGCAGACCTTTGTAGTTTTCCTGTATTGATTTCATTTTCTTTCCTCTTTCTTTCCCTATTTTTTCCTTTTTCGCTCGTTATCATACCAAATTATTATAATTAAATAAAATTATATATATTTATCTTTTCATAATAATAAGTTATAATTGCCATACAAAGAACCGAAAAAGGAGGAAGCACATGCTTGACTTTCGCATTTATACCTTTCTCGAAGTGTGCAAATACATGAACTTCACAAAAGCAGCGGAAAGTCTGCACATCACGCAACCTGCTGTCTCACAGCATATCCGCTATATTGAAGAATACTACGGTACCCGGCTTTTTTCTTTCCAAGGGAAACGCCCTGTGCTGACAGAAACCGGGAACTATCTTTTCCATGCTTTTACGACTTTGAGCCACGATCAGATCTATCTGAAGGAGACACTTGCCGCCATGGAAAAACAGCAGCCTTCTGTTGTCTTCGGAGTCACACTGACGATCGGGGAATTCGTCATGCCTCAATTTTTGATTTCTTATCAAAAACGGCATCCCGACACGACTCTCACGATGATCACAGCCAACACTCATGAACTGCTTTCCCGTATATCGGACGGCGAGATCGACTTTGCCTTGGTGGAAGGTTATTTTGACAAGACACAGTACGACTACCTTACCTTCTCCTCCGAACCATATATCGCCGTCTCCGGAAGTCCTCTTCCGCACGGCGAACGTCCTGCCACTGTCCGTGATCTTCTTGGTCAAAAACTCATTATCCGGGAAGCCGGATCAGGCACAAGGGAGATCCTGGAGAAGTATTTGACTGCCCGGAATCTTTCTTTCTCAGATTTTTCGGGCATCTCCGAGATCGGAAATATCCACGCGCTGAAGTCTCTTGTGACTGCCGGCCTTGGCATCACTTTTGTTTACCGGTGCGCAGTCGAGGAAGAACTGAAAAATGGGACACTTTTTGATATCACACCAGAGGACTTCTCTGTCACTCACGATTTCACTCTGATCTGGCAGAAGGGAAGCATGTTTTCTTCCCGATACCACACACTTTTTGAAGAATGGAAAAAATAAAAAAATGAAAAATCTGTTTACTAAAATAAATATAAAAAGAGTTTTGAAAATCATGTTTGGAAATATCCTGATTACCGGTGCGTACGCTTTTATTACGGTGCCAAACAAGATCGTAAACGGAGGAGTCACGAGTTTTTCTATGGTTTTGGAAAAGTTCTCCTCCATTCCCATTACCTATTTTGTAGACTTTATTACCATCCTGCTCTTGATCTGCTGCTACATTTTTCTTGGGAAAACCTATTTTACCGGTACGATCCTGAGCTGTATTTGCTATCTTGTTTTCTTTTCCATCTTTCATGACACAGGTCTGTACCTTGTGATGAATCCGATCTTGTGCACGGTAATTGCCGGTGTGCTTGTGGGGATTGGATATTATTTCTGCATCAGCGCCAAGTCCACTGCTGTCGGTTTTGATGTCATCGCACTGATCCTGAATAAAAAAAATCCGAAAGTCAATATCGCACTTTGCATGTATACGATCAACGTGTGCGTATTGCTTTTCGGATTATTTGCATATGGAATGATATCAATCCTCATGGGGATTGGATTTACTGCCCTCCAGTCTCTGACTTTAAATCATTTTTTTGAAAAAAGCAGCGTAATCGTCGTTCCTTTTCCAACTTTACTTTCTGTCTTGATCCGGATTTGATGCATAGCCGCCCCATGTTTGACGATGGACAATCCAAGACCTGTTCCTCCTGTTTCCTTGGAGTGGCTTTTGTCTACCCGGTAAAACCGTTCATATATCCGCTCGATCTCTTCTTGAGGAATCCCGATTCCAGTGTCTTTTACGATGACTTTAGGCCCTTCCAGTGTATTTCCGACCCATACTTTGACGCTTCCGCCATCTTTGTTGTACTTCACGGCATTTTCACAAATATTCCAGATCATCTCGTCCAGTACACGATACACTCCCTCATAATAGACCGGTTCGCCGTTGAGTTCCATAGACACATGGTGCCTCTCTGCCATACGTTCCAGCCTGGAAATCGTATCCTCGCAGATCGAATAAAGATCCACTCTTTCGTGTTCCAGCCCTACTCCGCCTTCATCCAGCTTGGACAATTTGATGATATCTTCCACAAGGACGATCAGCCGGCTTGCCTCTTTATAGATGCGTTCTGCAAATCCCGGCATGTCTTCCGCCTTCACAAGCCCGCTTTTCATGATCTCAGCATACCCGGATATGGAAGTGAGGGGCGTTTTCAATTCGTGAGAAACATTGGCTGAAAATTCCCTTCTCATCCGCTCGTTCTTTTCCTTCTCTTTTCTCTGGCTTTCCATGCTGAGCAGCAGAGGTGTGAGCTCATCGTACACCTCGTTCTCAATCGGATGCTCCAGATCCAGCTCATTGATCGGCCTTACCAGACGAATGGCAAGCCATTTGGAAAGACGCCAGGCTACCACGATCAGCACTGCCGCAATCAGAGCCATGTACGGCAGGATGTCAACCGCTGTACGGCTCACGCTGTCCATCGGCTTTGCCACGCGGAGCACCGTCCCGTCATCCAGGAGAAGCGCGTAGTAAAAAAGCTCTTCCCCCACTGTATCCGACACCCTTGTATCTTGTCCATGCCCACTTTCCAGCGCCTCTTTTACTTCTTTTCGGTTTCTGTGGTTTTCGTCCACCTTTTCATGTCCGTTGGAATCATAAAGCACCTCTCCGTTCGGAGCGATCTGAGTGACTCGCGTAGCCGTATTAGCTGCATCCATTTCCTTTAAATAGCCGCTTCCGGATATGTCGATTGCTGTCTTTATGTACTTTGCTTCCTGCCTCGCATCGTTTTCCATGATCTGAAGGGTATGGTTATATATGATCACGATCAGAAACGCATAAGCTGCAAGTAAGGTAAGGGCAATCATAAAAATCATATTTCTCTGAATCTTTTTTCTCATTCTTCTCCCTGCCCGTCGGTAATACGGTATCCGACACCTCTTACTGTCTCAATAACCTCGCCGGCTGTCCCCAGTTTCTGTCTCAGCGTCCGTATATGGACGTCCACCGTCCTCGTCTCTCCATCAAAATCATATCCCCAGATTTCTTCCAAAAGCCGGTCTCTCGTGAGTACGATCCCTTTGTTGTGGATCAGTCTTTTTAGCATTTCGTATTCTTTCAGTGTGAGGCTTACACTTTTTCCCTCCACTTCCACCTCATGCTTTCTTTCATTTATGGTAATCTTCCCGGCTCTCAAAAGCTCTGCCTCTTCTTTTTTCTTTGTCCTTCGCAAAACTGCTTTGATCCTCGAAATCAGCTCCATCATACCAAACGGTTTGGCCACATAGTCATCTGCCCCGCTGTCGAGTCCGGACACTTTGTCGTATTCCGCACCTTTTGCAGTAACCATAATGACTGGAATATCTCTTGTCTTTTTGTCTTCTTTGAGCTTTTTCAGAATGGTTAAACCATCTTCCCCTGGCAGCATGATGTCGAGCAAAATAAGCTCTGGCAGACGCTCTGCCAAAGCTTTAAAAAAAACCTCTCCGTCTTCAAACCCTTCTGCTTCCATTCCAGTACTCGATAATGTGTATACTACCAGCTCCCTGATATTTCTGTCATCTTCTACACAATAGATCATTTCTATTCTCCTGCTTTCTCTCTGTCATGAATAGCCTGAGCTCCGTGGTGGTTTCCTGTGATAGAAAATTCTACCCACTCCGCAATGTTGGTCGCATGATCGCCGATACGTTCCAGATATTTTGTAACCATGATCTGATCGATGGCTTCCGCGCCTTCTTCTCCGTTTCCTTTTGCGATATAATCAATGATTTCTTGTCTTACTTTTTCAAACAGTCTATCAACTTCATCATCTGCCAGCATGACCTTTTTAGCCAGCATCATGTTCTGATCCACGTATGCCTGAACACTTTCTGTTACCATCTTCGCTGTTGCCTGTGCCATGACACCGATATCTTCATTCGGTTTTGCCTTTCCAAGCTTTGCTGTAAGCAAAATCTCTGCGATGTCGGATGCCTGATCTCCGATTCGCTCCATATCAGTGATCATCTTGAGAGCTGCGGAAATCTGGCGCAGATCTTTTGCAACCGGCTGCTGCTGTAAGAGCAGCTTCAGACAAAGACGCTCAATATCTTTTTCTGCCTGATCGATCTCTTCATCTGCCAGAATTACCTCTCTTGCCTGCTCTTCTTTTCCTTCCAGGATCGCCTCTGTGGCCTTTGTGATGGCGATCTCACAAAGTTCGCCCATATGGATCAGCTGTTCTTTCAGAGAATCAAGCTGCATATCGAATTTGTTTCTCATTCTTAACCGAACCTCCCTGTAATATAATCTTCTGTTCTTTTGTCGGACGGGATAGAGAATAATTTTTCCGTATTATTGTACTCGATCATTTCTCCAAGCAGGAAGAACGCTGTGTTATCCGAAATACGCACTGCCTGCTGCATGTTATGTGTAACCATAACAATAGTATAATCTTTTTTGAGGTCTGCCGCAAGGTCTTCGATCTTAGACGTGGAGATCGGATCCAGCGCGGATGTCGGCTCATCCATAAGAAGCACTTCCGGCTCTACCGCCAATGCTCTTGCGATGCAAAGTCTCTGCTGCTGTCCGCCGGACATGCCAAGAGCGCTTTTTTTCAATCTGTCTTTTACTTCATCCCAGATTGCCGCATTCCGAAGTGACTTCTCTACGATATCATCCAATTTGGATTTGGAATGGATACCGTGTGTACGAGGCCCGTAAGCAATATTGTCGTAAATGCTCATCGGGAACGGGTTCGGTTTCTGGAAAACCATCCCCACACGCTTTCTAAGCGTATTTACATCTGTTGACTTTGCATATATATCCTGCCCGTCCAGAAGGATTTTCCCCTGGATCCTGCATCCTTCCACAAGGTCATTCATTCTGTTAAGCGATTTCAAAAGCGTCGATTTTCCACATCCGCTCGGCCCAATGAATGCCGTGATCTTATTTGCCTCAATTTCCAGATTCACATTTTTCAGCGCCTGAAAACTGCCATAAAACAAATCCATGTCCTTTATATCAATTTTGCCCATCGTTATTTCCCCTTTGTAAGTTTTCTCGCAACAAATGCAGATAATGTGTTCATTCCGACTACCAGTATAAGCAGAATGACCGCAGTCGCGTATGCCTGATCCATATATAATCCTTCACTGGAAAGATTGTACATGTGAAGTGCAAGTGTACGTCCGGCATCCATCGGCGTCTTCGCCATATCAGGAACCGTACCAGATGTATACATCAGCGCAGCTGTCTCTCCCATGATACGCCCGATAGCAAGGATGACACCTGCCATGATACCTGGAATTGCGGACGGCAGTACAATTCGGAAAATGGTACGCAGTTTGCCTGCCCCAAGCCCAAAACTTCCTTCCCGGTATGTATCCGGAACAGACTTCAACGCTTCTTCTGTCGTTCTCATGATCAGCGGAAGGATCATGATAGACATAGTAAATGCACCTGCCAAGATCGAGTATCCCCATCCAAGAGCTGTAACGAAAAACAGCATACCGAACAAACCATATACGATGGACGGAATACCGGAAAGCGTCTCTGTAGTAAGACGGATCAGGCCGATAAAACGGTTTCCTTTTTTCGCATATTCCACAAGAAAGATAGCAGAAAAAATACCAAAAGGTACTGCAATGATCAGAGAAAGCAGTGTCATAATAACTGTATTGATAAGTGCCGGCATCAGCGATGCATTTTCAGTCGTGTATTCCAATGCAAAAAGTTCCGGTTTAATGTGCGGAAGTCCATTGATCAGAATATAGGCCAGCAGGAATAAAAGCACAACAAACGTAATGACTGCGGCTGCATACACAAGTATTTTCAGTATGATGCTTTCTATTTTTCTTCCCTTAGTCATTGTCATTCCTCCTGTTTAACAAGGATACACAGAGATTGATGATAAGGATGAACACAAAGAGTACAACAGCTGTTGCGATCAACGCTTCTCTGTGAAGATCCGCTGCATATCCCATTTCCATAACAATATTAGTCGTCATCGTACGAAGTCCGCGGAAAATACCCTGCGGCATCTGCGGCTGGTTGCCGGCTACCATGATAACAGCCATTGTCTCTCCAATAGCACGGCCGATTCCAAGCACGACTCCGGCGATCACACCAGACTTTGCCGCTGGAATCACAATACGGAAGATTGTTCGCTCCTTTGTAGCACCAAGTGCAAGAGAACCTTCATAATACTGTTCCGGCACACTTCTCATATTGGATTCTGTCACTCCGATGATAGTCGGAAGAATCATAATCCCAAGGATGATAGACGCAGCCAGCATACTGTTCCCACCATTTCCTCGAATGCCGTGTGTATTAATATAGTCACGAACAAGAGGTACAATGACAACGAGCCCGAAAAATCCGTAAACAACAGACGGAATCCCGGCCAGAAGTTCCGTGGCGGATTTTAATACCGGATAGATCTTCTTCGGACAATAATGAGCCATAAATACAGATGTAAAAATACCAATCGGAACGCCAATTATGATTGCTCCGGCTGTGACATAAATACTTCCCAGTATAAATGGGAGAATACCGTATATATTATTGCCCGGTCTCCATGTCTGTCCTGTCAGAAAATCAAGAAAACCGATCTCTTTCATTGCCGGAATACCATTTGCAAATAAGAAAATGCAGATCAGCGCTACCGCCAAAATAGACGCACAGGCAGCAAGGAGAAATACTCCCTGCATGCCCTTTTCTTTCCAGTTCTTCATATTATTTTGTTACCTCATCCCATGTAAGTGTTTTACCTGTGAAGATTCCTTTTACCTGATCTACCGTGAGATCATCCACGCTGTTTGCGTTATTTACGATGACTGCAATACCGTCTGTTGCAATGACTGTTCCAACAGCTCCCTGAGATGTTTCAGAATCTTTGAGTTCTCTGGACGCCATACCGATATCGCTTGTTCCATTAATGGCATCTGTCACTCCTGTTGTGGAGTCGCTTGTCTGGATCTGGATGTCTGCATCCGGGTTTAATGCCTGATATGCTTCAGCAAGTTTTTCCATTACCGGAGATACAGAAGAAGATCCGGATACTGCCACTTTTCCGCTCACACCGCTTGCTGCATATTCTGTCGTTGTATCAAGCGGGATATATCCTTCTTCTGTCACAACTTCCTGACCCTGTTTGCTTAAAATAAAGTTGATAAAATCCTGAGCTTCTTCACTGACACCATCTTTTGTCACAATATTGAACGGACGGGATACTTTGTAAGAACCATTTTTGATGTTGTCTGCTGTCGCTTCTGCACCGTCAATCTTCACTGCCTTTACATCGTCATTGAGAGATCCGAGAGATACATAGCCGATCGCATTTTCATCTCCTGACACTGTTGTAAGCATTACAGATGTATTGTTTGTTACCGTCGCATCTGTTGTTGTCTGGTCTACCTTTTCTCCGTCAACTTCTTCCTCTACTCCAAAAAGTTCTACGAACGCTCCTCTTGTACCGGAACCTTCTTCACGGGAAATTACAGAAATGTTTGCGCCTCCTGCACTATTTCCTCCATCTTTGCTTCCTTCATCGCTGCTTCCGCATCCTGCTGCGAAAGACATTACCATTACTGCTGCTGCCATAACTGCTGCGATTTTCTTAAATTTCATATTTTTTCTCTCCCTTTAATTTGATTTTTAACATTTTCTTTGTTTTCCTTGTCGACAGGCATATCATACACGAGTAATGTTAAATCTTCTTTCGTCTTTTAGTTAAATCTATGTAAAATATCATTCCCCGTTATTTTTAAAACAATACTTGTCATCAGTACTGCGCAATGCTAGAATGGAAAAAGATTGGTTTTAACATATTAAAGGGGGAAAAGAGTATGGCTTTTACAAAGTCAAAAAAGCAAAATGTCATCAGCACAGCCTACGCTCTGGCCGGTTGTATCCTTTTTGCTGCAGGAGTCAATCTTTTTATTACTCCTCTGGCACTTTACAACGGAGGATTCATGGGTATCGCACAGCTCATCCGTACATTTCTGTCTTCCGTATTTCATCTTTCTTTTGGACAGACCGACATCGCAGGTATCATCTACTTTCTTTTGAACATTCCGCTGATCTTCCTTGCATGGAAGATGGGACGAGGATTTTTCTTCCGCACAATGATCACGATTGTCGTTCAGACTGCGGCACTTACGCTGATCCCGGTTCCTAAGGAACCTATTATAGAGGATTATCTTACGGCATGTATCATCGGCGGTCTCATATCCGGAGTCGGATCAGGCTTTGTGCTAAGAGGGGGAAGCTCCGGAGGCGGACAGGACATCCTTGGACTGTATTTCACAAAGAAATTCCGCAACTTCAGTGTAGGAAAGATGTCTCTGATCATCAATTTCTTCGTATACGGAGTCTGCCTCTGCCTGTTTGATCTGATGATCGTGATCTACTCTCTCATCTACGGTGTCATTTACTCCGTGGCATGCGACAGGGTACATATCCAGAACATCAATATGAGCGTCATGATCTTTACCAAAAAGCTCGGCATCTCAAAGGCCATCATGGACGGTATGGGGCGCGGAGTAACCAACTGGGACGGTGCAGGAGCCTACACAAACGAGACTTCCTATATTTTATTTGTCATGATCTCCAAATATGAAGTGAACGAACTTAAACAGATTGTAAAATCCATTGATCCTAACGCCTTCATGATTTTTACAGAAGGCTGCTCTGTAGATGGGAACTTTGAAAAACGGCTGTGAAAAACACAGCCGTTTTTAAATTCTATGGTATTAACTTTCCTGATCTTTCATAAGCCTGCCTGTACAGTATCTCCTGAGTATCTCGTTCCAGCTCTCCTTCGTTTTTCTTTATTTTATGATAGATTCCTTCTCCATCTTCCTCTCTTGCATTTTTGTTATCTGAAAGCATCAAAGAAAAGATTCCCTGAACTCTTTCTTTTATATTTTCTTGACATATCGGTATCGCAACCTCCACACGTTTTACCGTATTTCTCGTCATAAAGTCTGCAGATGCGATATAATATTTTGCCCTTTTCCCAACGCCAAATATGTAAATCCTTGAATGTTCCAGAAATCTCCCTACGATACTGATAACGCGAATATTTTCTGTCTCATCTTTTTTTCCTGGAATCAGGCAGTTGATTCCCCGTACAATCATATCGATCTTTACCCCTTCTCTGGATGCCTCTGCAAGTTTTTCTATGATCTTTTTGTCCGTCAGAGAATTCAGTTTCAGCCCGATATACGCGTCTTCTCCCTTTTTGGCATGCGATATTTCTTTATCGATCATTTCCACTACTTTCGACTGAAGACATTTTGGTGCCACAAGCAAATGCTGTGTCTGTTCGATCGTTTCTCCTTTGGCAAGCGCCTGGAAAATTCTTGATGCTTCTTTTCCGATATCTTCATTTGCCGTCATAATCGCGAGATCTGTATAGAGACGAGCTGTCTTTTCATTATAATTTCCTGTTCCCACCTGAGTAATATATTCAATTTCGTCTTTACCTTTTCTCGTGATCAAACATAGTTTAGAATGAACCTTGAAATTCTCAAGGCCGTAAATAACCTGACATCCGGCCCTTTCTAGCATACGTGACCACTCAATGTTGTTTTCCTCATCAAACCGTGCCCTCAGTTCTACAAGCACGACAACTTCTTTTCCGTTTTCTGCTGCTTCACAAAGACTTTCCACAATCTTACTGTGCCTTGCAAGGCGATACAAAGTCATTTTGATCGAAAGGACATTGTCATCTTCAGCCGCTTCCTCAAGAAGTTGCAGAAACGGACGCATGGATTCATACGGGTATGATAACATCTTGTCTTCTTTTTTGATCTGTTCAATGATACTTCTCTTCTCGGCAAAGTCCGGCGTTTTTTGAGGAACACGTTTTTCATAAAAGAGTTCCGGTTTCATTCGAAGCAAATCTTTGATCTTTTCAAAAAATGACAGATCCATCGGCACTTCCTCCCAGAAAACGCGCTCAGTACTTACGTTCAGATACTGGCACAGATCTTGTACTGCATAAATATCCATTTCTCTGGAAAAATCAAGCCGAACCGGAAGCAGTTTTTTTCTCTCTTTCATCAGGTCTGCCATAAATTCTCTATAATCAAGATCTTCATCATACAGTGCATCGGCATCAATGTCCGCACTCCTCACAATGCGTACCAATGATTTCCTTTTTACAGTATACCCTTTGAATACTTTTCCTGCATAATGAAGAAGCAAATTTTCAGAGAGCACAAACTTTCCTTTTGACATAGGTAACTCTACAAGACGTTCTACCATATTGTTCGTACATGGGATGATTCCCAGTCTTTCTTTTTTATTTTTTGTTTCCAATATCACGACAGCGTAGATTTCCTTATTTCTCAAGAAAGGAAATGGCTGTCGTTTCCCAACGACAGTAGGAGAAATAAGTGTAGCTACTTCTTTGTCAAAATACTGTTCAAGATAAACTTTTTCTTCTGCCGACATGTTTTTGAAATCTGCAATCTCAATTCCATTTTTTTTGAGTTCTCCCATGATTTCTTTATATACATCTGTTTTTCTTTTTCCCAGTTTTCTTACTTCGTGCAAAATAGCATGGATCTGTTCTTCTGCCGTCATTCCCGTTTTATTATCTCTAGATGCTTTTCCCATCGGCATCTGATCCTGCAAAGCCCCAATCCGAACCATAAAAAATTCATCCATATTACTTTGATAAATGGATGCAAATGTCATTCTCTCACAGAGGGGATTTTGATGATCCTCCGCTTCCTCCAGCACTCTTTCATTAAATTTCAGCCATGACAGTTCCCTGTTCATGTATATGTCCTTCCTTTTCATCTGTTGTATTCCTTTCCGTTTGTTATCAGCACAATTTGCTCTCATTTGCAGTCAGCTTAAAACGGCAGCCAAGTACTTCCGCCGCCCTTTTACACATAAGCATCCGATCCAAAAAAATTTCAAAATAATCCATGACAGTACACATACTGTCGTCCAGCTCCAAACTCATCTCGATAACTTTTTTATCTTTTTTTATATCCAACTTTGATGACAGTACTGCATAGTTGACTCTGTCATGCTGATCAAAAGATGACGGAAACTGATTCTGGACCCTGTTTCTCCTTACATCTGTCTTATCCGCCAGAATCAAAGCTGCCGATACTACATCCACTGCTGTCCCTGTTGCTTCGTCGTGATTTCCAATGGCAGTCATGACTGTAATTCTTTCCTCAATCGGCATCCCAAGCTCTTTCAAAAGCTGATACGCCATGACCGCCCCTGTCTGAGCATGATTGTGACGATTAACTCCATTTCCAATATCATGCATGTATCCTGCAATTCTTGCCAAAGAAATCTCGCGTTTTCCAAAGCCCAAACTTTCCAGTATATTTCCGGCTCTTCTTGCAACTGTCGACGCATGCTGTCTGGAATGTTCTGTATATCCAAGAGCTTTTAGTACCTGATTTCCGTGTTCAATCAGCTTGCCAATCTCTTTATTTTCTTTTACATTTTTAAATGTCACATTCTTGTACCTGTTTCCCAATTTACTTCCTTCTTTCTCTATAATCTTTCTGCTGCATCCATCGCCAGTTGAGAACGCTCACATTCTGTCTGTTTCATACTGATCTGCCAGCACAAAGGACTCCCCTTCATATGCTCTGCAGCGTAACTGATTCCGTTTGTACGGGCATCCAGAAACGGCCGGTCTATCTGATTGGGATCTCCAAGAAGTACGATTTTCGTCTCTTTTCCCGCCCTTGTAATAATACCTTTAACCTGGGCAGGCGTCATATTCTGAGCTTCATCAATGATCAGATATGTCTTGGCGATGGACCGTCCTCGGATAAAATTTAGTGCCTGAGCCTGGATAATCCCTCTTTCAAATATCTCGTCGATCTTATCTTTCAGCTCATTCTCGTCTTCATACCTCTTCCGCTCATCGGAATCGACAAGCTGTTCCAAATTATCCAGCACCGGCCGCAGCAGTGGAGAAATTTTCTCCTGCTCATCTCCCGGCAAAAATCCGATATCATCGTCAAACTGTGCGTTAGGTCTGCATACAAGTATTCTCCGATATTCTCCTGTAGGGTTGTTGATCATTTTTTCCAGTCCCACCGCCAGAGAATAAAACGTCTTGCTTGTACCTGCCGATCCTTTAATAATCACGAGGGGCGCTTTCTCCGCCGGCTGCATTAACGCCTCCTGCATAAAGTACTGGCCGACATTTCTGGGCCTGATCCCAAACGGTTCCGATTTTCGGTATTCCAGTTTTCGTATGATCCCATTTTCCACTCTTCCCAGATGAGTCTTTTTGCTGGACTGATCTGCTCTGATAATAAGAAACTCATTCTCGAACAATTCCGGTATATACATATTTCCTGTTTCGTCTACACAATATACTTTTTCTGTCGGGATTCCTTTTTTCTTGAATTCTTTAAAGTCTTCTTCACTCGCATATACTTCGGTTCTGCCTTGATACTGTTCCTTGTGTTCTGCCACTTGATCCGTCATAAAATCTTCCGCTTTGATTCCTAATATCTGCGCTTTAATGCGAAGAAGAATATCTTTCGTGATAAGGACCACTTCTTTTGTATTCTTTTCTTTGAGTCCTTTGCATACTTTCAGAATACGATTGTCCGATTTATGCTCCGGCATATCTGGAGGCAGTTCCACACCCAGATAATTTTTCTCCACCCGCAAGTATCCTCCATTGTCCATCCTCACACCGTCAACAAGGCTGCCACTGCTTCTCAGAACTTCCAGGCATCGTATTACTTCCCGGACATTGCGTCCCTTTTCTAATTCATTGACTGCCCTTATCATACTTGATTCGTATTAAATCTTCTCTTGATAATATGTTAGATGTATGTAAAAAACTTTCGTAATAAAAAAACATCCTTGGCCAACTTGCAAGGATGTTTTTCTTTTTTCGATATGCATTTATCAGAAAATCTTCTATCCGATCAGACTTTGGAGTTCAGTATACGGAAGTCCAAAGCTTTCTGCCACATTTCGGCACGTCAGTTTTCCGTCGTACGTGTTGACCCCTGATGCCATGACCGGATTTCTCCGGCATGCTTCCTCAAGTCCATGCTCCGCAATAGCAAGGCCGTAGCGAAGTGTCGCGTTTGTAAGGGCGATCGTAGATGTCCGCGGCACGGCCCCAGGCATATTTCCTACACAATAGTGCACGATTCCATCCACTTCATAAATCGGGTCGTCATGGTACGTGACTTTTGTCGTCTCACAGCATCCGCCTTGATCCACTGCCACATCCACGATAACACTTCCAGACCTCATCTCTTTTAAATACTTGCGTTTCATAAGCTTAGGCGCCGCTTTTCCCGGAATGAGGACACTTCCAATGACCAGATCTGCATCTTTTATGGCATTTTCGATATTTGTATCAGTGCTGACCAGCGTCTGAATACGGGCTCCGAAAATATCATCAAGATAAGCAAGTCTCTGCAGATTGA
This sequence comes from Sellimonas sp., assembly GCF_047234585.1. Lineage (NCBI taxonomy): Bacteria > Bacillati > Bacillota > Clostridia > Lachnospirales > Lachnospiraceae > Sellimonas > Sellimonas sp. The sequence goes on from NZ_JBKSWG010000030.1 coordinate 17,762, forward strand.
TATCCAGAATGGTTACATTTGCTCCCATTCCGACTGCGATCTTGCAGGCATTTGTCCCGACAGATCCGCCTCCCAGTATCACAACATTGGCTTTCGGCGTACCTGGCACACCGGAAAGCAAAACTCCAGATCCTCCATATGTCTTCTCCAGATATTTTGCTCCTTCCTGGACGCTCAGGCGTCCTGCAATCTGGCTCATCGGCGCCAGTAGTGGGATGCTTCCGTCCTTCTCGATCAGCGTCTCATATGCAAATCCCCGCATTCCGGATGCAAGCATGGCATCTGTGAGAGGCCTGTCCGCTGCAAGATGAAGGTAAGTAAAGAGAAGCAGATCCTTCCGGAAATACACATATTCTTCCGGAAGCGGTTCTTTAACCTTGACCATCATGTCCACACCGTCCCACACTTCTTTTGCCGATCCGCAGAGTCTGGCTCCTGCCTTTTCGTACTCTTCGTCCGAAAAACCAGATCCGACCCCTGCCCCTTGTTCGATCCAAACGTCATGCCCGGCATTCACATAGCTTTTCACATTGTCCGGTATCATTCCTACACGATACTCTCTGTTTTTAATTTCTTTCACGCAGCCGATCTTCATGATTGTCCTCCTCTTCTCTGATATGAACTTGTTTGCAGCTTCCTTTCTATCCCCTCATCACAGTTTCAATGTCTTCCACTGTCCGCGGAATATCTTTTGATAAATTCCTGCATCCGTCTTCTGTTATGAGACAGTTGTCCTCAAGCCGGAATCCGATCCCCCACTCTTCATGGTAGATACCAATATCGATACAGAATACCATTCCAGGTCTGATGATAGCATCTCTTGCATTTACCATATCATGGACGTCGAATCCGATATGGTGCGCACCTCCATGCCACATATACGTCCCGATATCTTCATAGTTTTTGCAGACGCCAGCTTCTTTGAGCTGTTCAAAGTTGTACCTCCGGATCGTGGCGTCCACTTCCCTCATCGGGATGCCCGGCTTCAGCATCTGGAACATGTATTCCGATGTCCGGTACTGACATTCAAAGAGAAGTTTCTGCCTTTCTGTAAATTTCCCGTTGCATGGCCATCCTCTGGATACGTCTGTGATCTCATGATCCCAGACAGCTCCCACATCATTGAGGATGATATCCCCGTCCATAGCCTGTCCGCTGTAGCTATAATAATGGATACAAAAATTATTTTTTCCGGCACTGATAATGGATGGGAATCCCGGCTGCAAAACACCATGCTGTGCCAGCGCATAGTCAAATTCTGCTTTGTACTGATATTCATACATGCCTGGTTTTGAGTGCTGCATCATAGCTATGATCCCTGCTTTCGTGATCTCTTCCGCCTTCTCAAGCGCTTTGATCTCACAAGGTTTTTTGATGAGCCTTAACTCTTTTAAAATCGGAAGAGCATTCCGAATCTGGATATTCGGATACTCTTTCAGCATCCAAGCCGCCAGCTGATCCGCCTGACTGTCAATACACTGCCCTTTCATACGGTCAATATCCAGATACAGATTTCGGATCCGTCCAGAAGAGAGCAGTTCCTTCAAATCCTGCTCAAACTCTCCCACGCTGGAAAAACTGTGGACTTCTGAGACAGACTCGGCCTCCTCCGGCTTGATTCTTCGTCCGGTCCAGCGCTCTTCCATCGCATCCGGCGGAAGGATATAAAGCTTTTCACGTACACTTCCTCCGTCCTTTTCCATCACCAAAATCGTCTCTTTTTGTTCGACTCCTGTGAGATAGACAAAATTTCGGTTTGCGAAAAATCCATAGTCTTCATCGCTGGATTTTCGGATCGCGCGCCCGCTGAAAAAAATTGCTGCACTTTGGTCCTCCACCTGGTTCATCAATGCCTCTCTGTTTTCTTTGTAAAACTTTGACTCCATCTTGCTAATTCCCTCCTGTCGTAGTCTCTGTCTTCATTATAGCTCTGATTCGGAAAGCTTTGCAAGTGCAACTGCAAACGCATTGTTAAGAGGTTGTTCAGACTCTTTTTTCTGCTGTTTTAAATAACGCTGCACATCTTTTTTGCTGACATCTTTCCCTTCCTTTTTTCTCCTCGCCTCAAATGCCGCCATCTTCTCTTTGTGTCCGCAGGCACAGACAAAAGTCTGGTTTTCACCTTTACCATAAAGTTCCATCCGCTTATGGCAAACCGGACATCTGGCATTCGTTGTCCGGGATACCGTCTCTTTGTACCCGCATTCTCTGTCCTGGCAGACGAGCATCTTGCTGTTTTTTCCGTTTACGGCCAGCATTCTTTTTCCGCAGCGCGGGCATTTTGTGTTGGTCATATTATCATGGCGGAATGTTCCCTCGTTTGTCCGGATATCTTCCATGAGATCAACTGTATACTGACTGATTTCTTTCATAAAAGCACCTTTTTTCCGTTTGCCTTTTGAGATACCCAAAAGCTGTTCTTCCCACTTTGCTGTCAGTTCCGGTTTTTTCAAATCTTCCGGCACAAGCTTCAAAAGCTGTTTTCCTTTGGAAGTGATGAACAGGTCGTTTCCCTTCTTTTCCAGGAAAAATGTATGGAAGAGTTTTTCAATGATATCCGCCCTTGTGGCCACAGTGCCAAGTCCGCCTTTTTCCATAGCTGTGAGAAGCGTGGCTTCATTGTATGGTGCAGGCGGTTTCGTCTTTCCTTCTGTCCGCTCACACCGCGTGATCCGGATTTTCTGTCCTTCCTGAAGTTCCGGAAGAGACTGGTTTCGGATTTCTTCCTCTTCCATGTCTTCTGTTTCGTTGTTTTCGTATACCGCCCGGAATCCTTGCTCTTTGATCTTTTCTCCCTTGGCTGCAAATTGTTCTCCCGCTGCCGTTCCTTTTACTGTGATCTGCTCATACTCCGCAGGCGGATAAAGTACCGCAAGAAAACGTCTCACTACAAGGTCGTAAATCTTTCGTTCTTCATTGGTCATATGTGTAAGATCCACATACTGTTCCGTCGGAATGATGGCATGATGATCGCTCACTTTGCTGTCATCCACAAACCGCTTGCTTGCCTTAATCTTGCCGGATATCAGGACAGATGCCGCCTTCCGGTAAGGTCCGGTGCCGCATGCCTGCAGCCGTTCTTTTAAAGTCGGTACGATATCGGAACTTAAATATCTTGAGTCCGTCCTCGGATATGTCAGGACTTTGTGATGTTCATACAAGCGCTGCATAATATTCAATGTCTCTTTTGCCGAAAAGCCGAATCGTTTGTTTGCATCCCTCTGAAGTTCTGTCAGGTCATAAAGAGCCGGAGCATATGTTTTTTTCGCTTTCTTCTCCACTTTTTCCAAAGTGACAGACTCCCCTCTTACCTCTTCTAGGATCCTTTCTATCCTGTCTTTGTCAAAACTTCTCGTGCTACCGGATTTTCTGTCCTGCCATGTAAAGCAGATACCGTCCCCATAGACCTTGATCCCGTAATATCCCTTCGGGACAAACGTCCGTATTTCCTCTTCCCTTTTTCCGATCATGGCCAAAGTCGGGGTCTGTACCCGTCCGCAGGACAACTGTGCATTGTACTTGCATGTCAGCGCTCTCGTTGCGTTGATGCCCACGAGCCAGTCCGCCTCTGCTCTCGCCTCCGCCGCATCGTAAAGATTCTGATATTCTCTGCCGTCTTTGAGCGCCTTGAATCCTTCCCGTATCGCTTTATCTGTGACAGAAGAAATCCAAAGTCTCTTGACAGGTTTCGTATTTTTTGCTTTTTCCAGGATCCATCTGGCCACCAACTCGCCTTCCCGCCCGGCGTCCGTCGCGATAATGATCTCGCCTACCTCTTTCCGATGGATCTGGCTTTTCACTGCCTGATATTGTCTGGACGTCTGTTTTATGACGCTCAGCTTCCAATACTTCGGCATCATCGGGAGTACATCCATCTTCCACTCTTTCCATGCATCCGTATATTCTTCCGGATCTGCCAAAGTGACAAGGTGTCCAAGACCCCAGGTAACAATATACTTTTCCCCTTCGATTGCTCCTTGCCCATTTTTTTTACAATTCAATACCCTGGCAATATCTCTTGCCACGGATGGTTTTTCTGCGATTACAAGTGATTTCATTGTTCCCTCCATTTCGTTGGTTTGCGGCAGTCGACAGAAAGAAAGGGTACTGCCATTATGCAATACCCTTTTCTCTTCATACAAAACCGCGCTGCTACTCTCTTTGTCTTAGCAGTTCTTCTCTCCTTTTTATTTCTTCTTCCTCCAGGCATGCCAAGATTGCTTCGTTTAATGACAGCATCTTGTCGTCCAGCTCGGAAACCATTTTGGCACATTCCTGCAGCTCTTTGCTTATGTATTCCGGTGCATTTCCTTCAAACTTATAGTAAATCTTATGTTCCAGGCTTGCCCAGAAATCCATGGCAATCGTCCGGATCTGGATCTCTACCTTCGTATCTACCACGCTATCTGTTAGATAGATCGGGACAGATACAAGCATATGATAACTTTTATATCCGCTTTCCTTTGGATGTCTGATATAATCTTTAATGGACAGTACTTTCAGGTCGCTCTGGTTTCCGATCATCTCAGCCAGCCTGTATATATCCGATGTAAATGAACAGATCAATCTCACTCCGGCAATGTCGTTTACATATTTTACCATATTTTCAATGGAGCTTTCATGTCCCTGTCTTTTTAACTTCTTGACGATACTTTCCGGTGTCTTGATCCTCGTCTTAATGTGCTCGATAGGATTATAGCGATGTACATGCTGAAACTCATCATTGAGTATTTCCAGTTTTGTACCTACTTCTTTCAGAGCTGCATTGTAAAGAAACATGACGGTTTTCCAACTGTCCACATCCTCATATCTCTTCAGGTTCATACTTCCACCTCTCAGTGATTTTCCTTTCGTAGTATATCACAATCTATCGTGCGGTGTCAGTTTTTTCAATGGTTTTTAATAAATTATTTATAATTTATTTCAATCTGACACATTTTCATTGTGCATAATGCCGAATCATGGCTCTGTGGTGTGACTCCGGCGCAGCAGGAAGCATCTGCCGACACCGTTATTTCCGGAACATAAGCTTTTACAAGCAATGCGTTGGAAACGACACAGATATCTGTACAAAGCCCGATGAATTCCACCCGGTCATAGCCGCCATCCCGTATGTATGATGCAAGGTCTATGCTTCCAAAGGACGGTTTGTCAAAGATCCTGCGTCCCTTTGTATACTCCTGGAGTTCCGGGATGATTTCCCATCCTTCGGTTCCCCGGATGCAGTGCTTGACCGGAAGATTTCTTCCCTCCTGTGTCATCAAATAGTTCTCTTCGTGGGTGTCTCTCGTAAACACAATTTCCTTGTTATCCTGCTCATAGGATTCTATTTTTTTTCTTGCATTCTGGACGATTTCCTGCGCCTCTTTCGTCCCCAGGCTTCCTGTCACAAAATCGTTCTGTATATCTACCACGACAAGCAGTTCTTTCATGATTTTCCCTCTCCTTTCCTGTCTTTGTAAATATTGTACCACAAGATTAAGCGGAAGAAAAACCGTTGATTTTCTTTACAATCCACCCTTACGATGATATCATAAGGGGCACAAAGGCATGGAACCTGGCAAAATGTCTACTATATCTATGATCTCTCGGAATCCTGAGTGATCACAGCCAGCAGGTGCTGGCGTTGAACTTT
>NZ_JBKSWG010000031.1:0-19669 GCF_047234585.1 Sellimonas sp.
CAGGCTTTATGCGGCCTTCACGTACTATTTTAATTATGCAACTGTCAAACTCCCGCGTGTGAACTGTGACAAATGCATGAAGGCTGTGCTTGACATTTTTGTGAAAACAGTATAAAATTTAAGTGTTGTAATTGTACAATGAAAATTAAATAAGGAGGTGCTCCTGTGCAGGTTGTTTATATTATTGCTGCAGTAGTTATAACGCTGATCGCCACAGCGGCAGTTACTTACTTTGCGACAGTTTCCAATCTGAAAAAGAATGCAGAATCCAAGATCGGGAATGCGGAGAGCAAAGCAAGAAAGATTATAGATGATGCATTAAAAACGGCCGAAGCGACAAAAAAAGAAGCACTCTTGGAAGTAAAGGAAGAGTCCATCAAGACGAAAAATGAGCTCGAGAAAGAAACAAAAGAAAGAAGAGCAGAATTACAGCGTTACGAGAAACGAGTCCTTTCCAAAGAAGAGTCGCTTGAAAAGCGTTCTCAGGCAATGGAACATCGCGAAGCAAACTTTGCAGCAAAGGAAGAGCAGATCAGACAACGCGAAGCAAAAGCGGAAGAACTGAACAAACAAAGAGTACAGGAACTGGAAAGAATCTCAGGGTTAACCTCCGAACAGGCAAAAGAATATCTGTTGAAAACTGTGGAAGATGATGTGAAACATGACACGGCCAAGATGATCAAAGAGCTGGAAAGTCAGGCAAAGGAAGAAGCCGCCAAAAAAGCAAAAGAGTATGTCGTGAATGCGATTCAGCGGTGTGCTGCGGACCATGTGGCAGAGACAACCATTTCTGTCGTACAGCTTCCGAGTGACGAGATGAAAGGACGTATCATCGGCCGGGAAGGACGGAATATCCGTACACTGGAAACACTTACAGGGGTAGAGCTGATCATTGATGACACACCGGAAGCAGTCGTGCTTTCCGGATTTGATCCAATCAGAAGGGAAGTTGCAAGGATCGCTTTGGAACGACTGATTGTAGACGGCCGTATCCATCCTGCAAGAATTGAAGAGATGGTGGAAAAAGCGCAGAAAGACGTGGAATCCATGATTCGGGAAGAAGGAGAGGCGGCAGCACTGGAAGTTGGCGTTCACGGTATCCATCCGGAACTGATCCGTCTTCTTGGACGTATGAAATTCCGTACAAGTTATGGACAGAATGCGCTGAAACATTCCATTGAAGTGGCGCAGCTCTCAGGCCTTATGGCAGGAGAGATTGGGCTGGATGTACGTGTCGCAAAGAGAGCAGGACTTCTGCATGACATCGGAAAATCCATTGACCACGATGTGGAAGGATCACATATTCAGATTGGTGTTGACCTTTGCAGAAAGTATAAAGAATCTGCAGTTGTCATCAATGCGGTTGAAGCACATCATGGAGATGTGGAACCACAGACTCTGATCGCATGCATCGTGCAGGCGGCCGATACAATCTCGGCAGCACGCCCGGGTGCTCGAAGAGAGACTTTGGAAACATACACAAACAGATTGAAACAGTTGGAAGATATTACGAACCAGTTTAAGGGCGTAGATAAATCTTTTGCCATTCAGGCAGGTAGAGAGATTCGGATAATGGTAGTTCCAGAACAAGTATCAGACGATGATATGGTATTGCTGGCCCGGGATATTTCAAAACAAATTGAGTTTGAATTGGAATATCCAGGACAGATTAAAGTAAACGTGATACGTGAATCGAGAGTAACGGATTACGCAAAATAGATATTAGAGTCGATAAGAAAGAGAATCCCTGATTTACGGATAAGTAATTCAGGGATTTTTCTTTTTGCAGAAATGATATTACCCATAAGAGGGAGAAATGCAGAATTTATGAGGAGGACAAAGATGGACGAACAGAACAATGTCAGAAGAGTAGGCAGAGAGTTGAAATATAAAGGGGCGATTCTCGATGTGTACACTGATCATATGGAATTTGCCAACGGAAATAAGGCGGAGTGGGACTTTATCGGACATAAAGGAGCCGCCGCAGTCGTCCCGGTCACAGAGGACGGAAGGATCATCATGGTAAGACAGTACCGGAATGCCCTGGATCGTTATACGCTGGAGATTCCGGCTGGCGCTCTGGATTATGTGGGGGAACCAGGAATCCGTTGTGCCGCAAGGGAACTGGAAGAGGAAACCGGATACCGTTCTGATGATTTGGAGTGGCTCATCACGATCCGTACGACAGTGGCATTCTGTAATGAGAAGATTGAAGTATATGCGGCAAGAAATTTGCAGCAGTCCCATCAGCATTTGGACGAAGACGAATATGTGGATGTGGAGACATACACGGTTGAAGAACTGAAAGAAAAGATTTTTGGCGGAGAGATCGAAGATTCCAAGACCATCGCTTCCATCCTTGCTTATGACACAAAGTACAACAGAAAGTAATGCATAATCGGTTCCACCTGTCATATAATGAACTATCAAATGAGCAGGAGGACAGGTTGTGTGAGAATGGAGAAGAGCAGACAATGGTTTGTGGCGGCTTTTATGGCAGGATTTATCTGCGGTATATTATTCGCAAATCTGTTTGCGAAAGAGTATGTGACGGAGTCAGGCATTTTTGATCCGTATTTTTTGAATCAGTACGCCCGGTCGGATGTGCCGCCCAGGGAGTACATCATCTATCTTTGCGGGATCCGGATCCTTCCCCTTTGTTTTATCATTCTAGTGGGCCAGACGAGGATTCGAAAAGCAATGGCGTTGTTTGTGCTTGGATGGACTGGATTTGCAGGAGGAATGCTTGCCTGCGCCGGTATCTTGAATATGGGGCTTGCCGGACTTGCCTTTTTGATGATCGGACTTGCGCCGCAGCTTTTGTTTTATGCGCTGGCATACCTTGTCATCTTGTGGTATTTCTTTCATTATCCGCAGGCACGGTGGAATATGGGGAAAACGATTTTTGTCATCTTGTTTCTTGTGGCAGGGCTTTTGACGGAGGCTTATGTAAATCCGATCCTCATGAAACTGTATTTGAATACCCTGTAGTGTATTGTTCGAGATATCCTAACGTTTCTGATCATCAGAGAGAACGTTTCAGCTTCAGGATACAGCAGAAGAAAACGTAAAGCTGGCTGAAGAGCATGCCCATCAGATAACCGGTCATTCCGAAGCGTGGGATGAGGAAGAAAACGCCTGCGATTCGGATCGAAAGTCCAGTCACATTGATCAGGAAGGTTGAGGTCGTTTGGCCAAGCCCATTGAGGATACTGATGTAAGTAGAGTTTGTGTAGAGAAACGGGCAGATAAAAGCAAGCGTTCGGATATAACTCGATGCGCCGGGACTTTGAAAAATGGTATTGCCGAGAAAGTTGGCCGTAACAAGAAAGCCAGCTGTACAGACAAGTCCAAGGAATAGGCAAGAAGCGCTGACTTTTCGAATCATGGAAACAAGCGTCCGTTTCTGGCTGGCTGCCTGAATCTCGGCGACAGTAGGGAGCATCATGACAGATACGGAGTTGGTCACAGCGGATGGAAAAAGAATACACGGCAGTGCGATTCCGTTCAGGATACCGTAGTGGCTGAGGGCAGCGGACGAAGAAAGACCGTATCGAACGAGTGCCTGGGGAATGGAGATGACCTCGATGCTTTGAAGTAGGTTTAAGGCAATCCTGTTGGCAGTCAGGAAGAAGGAATGGGAAAACAGTTCAAAGAAGCATTCTGCGTAAACAGAGGCAGTGCGTTTTTTGAACTGTTTTTCTTTGTGAAAGGCTTTTCTTACTGCAAAGATGCAGTAAAAAGAGGAGACAATTTCCCCGAATACGAGGCCGCACACGGCGATCAGAATCCCCGTTTCTTCTGATTGACGCACCGCTGCCATGTAGAGAATGTATACGCAGGAAACGCGAAAAGTTTGTTCCAAAAGCTGAGAAACGGCAGGGATCCTTGTCTGTTTCAGACCGATGTAATAGCCGCAGATACATGCATGGGCGGATGCAAACGGAAATGAATAGGCCATGACTTTCAGAAGAGGGATACACCTTGTCTCTTTCAGAAAGGATTCAGACAGAAAAGGCGCAAAAATCTGTACGGCGAAGGTACAGAAAAGAGCCAGAATCATGGAAAAGAAAAGTGCTGTTTTGAGTGCGAGATTTGCCCTTGTGGGATTTTTCAGGGACATGTGTCTGGCCACGATCCTGGACAAAGCAGTCTGGATACCGGCAGATGACAGGGAAATGCACAGGGCGTAGACCGGGAAGATCAGCTGATACAGCCCCACGCTTTCCGCTCCAAATGCGCGGCTTAAAAAAATACGGTAAAAAAAGCCGATGACTCGGGTTAAGAGACTTACGGCTGTGAGAATAAACGTCCCTCGCAAAAAAAGACGTGTGCGGGATGAAGGATGCATAGAACACCTCAAACCTTTTTATAATAAAGATATTCATTTCAACGTCTTGACAGAACAAGTCCTGAGTGTTATCCTACAAAAAGAAAACCCCACTAAAAAAGTAGGAATAAATAAAAGAGGTGGCAGTGTGAAACTATCAACAAAAGGAAGATACGGATTGCGCGCCATGGTGGATCTTGCGGAATACGGAGGAGAGGAAGCTGTCTCCATCAGCAGCATTTCCAAGCGGCAGGGGATCTCGGAACGGTATCTGGAACAGCTTATGGCCAGGCTTCGAAAGGCAGGGCTTGTAAAAAGTATCCGGGGCGCCGGAGGAGGTTACATTGTAGCCAGAAACCCCGACGATATTTCAGCAGGAGAGATCTTAAGAGCTCTGGAAGGAGATCTGGAGGCAGTTTCCTGCGCGGCATTCCATGAAGACGAGACGTGTGGCGCACAGGATATCTGTGTTACCAAATATGTGTGGCAGCGGATCAATGAAAGCATTCAGCATACGGTAGACAGCATTTATCTGAGCCAGCTTGTGGAGGAAAGCCGGAGCAAGAAGAATGACCACAAGGGCTGTATGGCAACAGAAGCCAGGTGCAACAGCTCAAGAAAATAGAGAAATGGAGAGAAGAGGAAATGGACAGACTCATTTATCTGGATAATGCGGCAACAACGAAAACAGCACCGGAAGTAGTGGAAGCAATGCTTCCGTATTTTACAGAACATTATGGAAATCCATCCAGTGTTTACGGATTTGCTGCGGAAAATAAAGAGGCAGTGTCAAAACAAAGAGAGATCATTGCGGGTGCGTTGGGCGCAAAACCAAATGAAATCTATTTTACAGCCGGAGGAACAGAAAGTGACAACTGGGCGCTGAAAGCGACGGCAGAAGCGTACGAATCCAAAGGAAGACACATTATCACGACAAAAATTGAACATCATGCAATTCTGCATACAGGAGAATACCTGGAAAAGAAGGGATTTGACGTTACCTACCTTGATGTGGATGAGAACGGGCTTGTGGATCCGGAAGAAGTCGAAAAGGCGATTCGACCGGATACGATCCTGATCTCTGTTATGTATGCAAACAATGAGATAGGGACGATTGAGCCGATCCGGGAGATCGGGGCTATTGCAAAGGAACACGGAGTACTGTTCCATACCGATGCAGTCCAGGCATTTGGACAGATTCCGATCAATGTGGATGAATGCCATATCGATATGTTAAGCGCCAGCGGACACAAATTGAACGGGCCAAAGGGAATCGGATTTCTTTATATCCGCACTGGTATCAAGATCCGCAATTTTATACACGGAGGAGCTCAGGAGAGAAAACGCCGTGCTGGTACGGAGAATGTGCCTGGCATTGTAGGACTTGGAAAAGCAGTGGAACGTGCTGTTTCCACAATGAAGGAACGTGCGGAAAAGGAAAAAGAGGTACGGGATTACCTCATTGAAAAAGTGTTAAAAGAAATCCCGTATACGAAACTCAACGGCCATCCGACAAAACGTCTTCCGAACAATGCAAACTTCAGTTTCCGTTTTATCGAAGGGGAAGCAATGCTGTTGAGTCTTGATATGGCAGGAATCTGCGGTTCCAGCGGATCTGCGTGCACATCCGGATCACTGGATCCGTCTCACGTGCTGCTTGCCATCGGCCTTCCTCATGAGATCGCACACGGATCCCTTCGTCTTACGTTAAACGAGGAGATCACAAAAGAGGATATCGACTATGTGGTGGAAAATCTCAGCAGGATCATCGGAAATCTCAGGGACATGTCGCCTCTTTATGAGGACTTTATGAAAAAGCAGGCCAAGTAAGAGCAGGAAAATAAGAGAAAGAGATACAAGGGAATCGAAGGAGGAAACATATGTATTCAGAAAAAGTAATGGATCATTTTCAGCATCCTAGAAATATGGGAGAAATCGAAGGCGCAAGCGGAGTTGGTACAGTAGGGAATGCAAAATGTGGAGACATCATGCGCATCTATCTGGATATCGATGAAAATCAGATCATTCAGGACGTAAAATTCAAAACGTTTGGCTGCGGAGCTGCCGTTGCGACAAGCAGCATGGCGACGGAACTTGTGAAAGGGAAAAATATTAAAGAAGCCATGCAAGTGACAAATAAAGCGGTTATGGAAGCACTGGATGGACTGCCGCCAGTCAAAGTACACTGCTCACTTCTTGCGGAGGAAGCGATCCATGCAGCACTCTGGGATTATGCAGAAAAGAACGGAATTAAGATCGAAGGCCTGGAAAAGCCGAAATCTGATATCCACGAAGGCGAAGAAGAGGAAGAAGAGGAATATTAATCCGTATTGAGAGGGATACACTATGAAGAAAGAGAAAGTAGTCATCGGTATGTCGGGCGGGGTAGACTCGTCTGTGGCTGCCTGGCTTCTGAAAGAAGAAGGGTACGATGTCACTGGAGTTACCATGATTACCTGCGATGAAGCTCAGTGTGGGAATAATCCTTCCCGTGATGCCAGGATCGTGGCAGAAGAGATTGGAATTCCGCATTACACGGTGGATTTTCGGGATGCATTTTCCACGTTTGTCATGGACTACTTCTGCAACGAATATCTGAATGGAAGAACGCCCAATCCCTGCGTCGTCTGCAACAGACATGTCAAGTGGGAAGCCCTTCTTGGATGGGCGAAAAGCCAGGGGATCCACTACGTGGCAACGGGACATTACGCAAAAATCCGGCAGTTGGAAAACGGAAGGTATGCGGTGGCAAACGCTGCATCCTCCGGGAAAGATCAGACATATGCCCTTTATAACCTGACACAGGATCAGCTTGCGCATACGTGGATGCCGGTGGGGAATTACGAAAAAGACGACGTGAGAAAGATCGCTGAGAAAGCGGGTCTTTCTGTGGCCGGGAAGGCGGACAGCCAGGATATCTGTTTTATCCCGGACGGGGACTACGCGGCGTTCATCCGCGAGAAAACAGGACAGGAGATTCCAAAAGGCAATTTTGTGGACCGTGACGGAAAGATACTTGGAAAGCACAAAGGGATCATTCACTATACGATCGGACAGCGCAAAGGACTGGGGCTGTCGCTTGGGCATCCCGCTTTTGTGACGGAGATCCGGCCGGAGACGAATGAAGTTGTCATCGGGAAAGATGAAGACTTGAGGACAGAAACAGTCTGTGCACATTACCTGAATGCAATGGGGGTGCCGGATCTGGGAGATCTTGAGGGCAGACGTATTTTTGCCAAGATTCGATACAATCATAAAGGGGACTGGTGTACGGTAAAAAAGACAGGGGATGACGAGATCGCATGTACATTTGAAATACCTCAGCGCGCAGTGACACCGGGACAGGCACTTGTGCTCTACGAAGACGGATTTGTTCTTGGAGGAGGGCAAATCCGGTAGATTCCAGATGAAAAGGACAGGCAGAGGAAGATAAAATATGGTTACAGCAGATTATCATATGCATACACGATTTTCTTCGGATTCAGATGCTGATCCAAAGGATATGGTGGAAGCGGCTATAAAAAAAGGACTTCAGACGATCTGTTTTACAGATCATCAGGATACGGATTACCCGGAAGATCAGAGTATGTTTCGGATTGATATGGAGCGATATATTCCGACCATCACAGAGCTGCAGGAGAGATACAAAGGGCAGATCGATATCAGACTAGGAGTTGAAATCGGACTTCAGCCCCATCTTGGGGAATGGTATCGTTCCTATATTAAGGCTTATCCGTTCGATTTCGTTATCGGAAGCGTCCATGTTGTGGAAAAGATGGATCCGTACAACGGGGAGTTTTTCGACAAATATAGTGACAGAGAAGGATACCGAAGATCCTTTGAGGAGACTCTTGAAAATGTCAGGGCTATTCAGGATTTTGACGTGCTTGGACACATGGATTACATTGTCCGATACGGCAAAGAACAGGCTGCTCATTATTGCTGGAAAGATCACGCAGACATTATCGATGAAATCTTAAGAGAACTGATAGACAGCGGAAAAGGGATAGAGATGAATATGGCAGGATTCAAATATGGACTTTCTTTCTGCCACCCGTATCCGGACATCATAAAACGATACAGAGAACTGGGAGGAGAAATTCTGACCGTGGGGGCTGATGCGCATAAACCTGAACATATCGCGTATAATTATGCGCAAGCAGCGGAAATTTTGAAAGAAGCAGGGTTTGCGTACTATACTGTTTTTCATAAAAGAAAACCGGAATTTGTGAAGATTGTATAGGGAATACAGTGTTTTTTCAGCGAAAAATACAGCACATTTGCACGCTGTTGGAAAAAAGCGGCAAAACATGGATAAAAAGCCAAAAGGCACTTGAAATTTTGTCTTTTTTTTAGTACAATCAATTATGGTTGATGAATCTTTAACAAGGGAATTCATTCTTCCAGATGGATGCATGAAGCATCATAACAATCTAAATTAAATTTAGGAGGAATTAATCATGGCAGTAAAAGTAGCGATTAATGGTTTTGGACGTATTGGACGTCTCGCATTCAGACAGATGTTTGGAGCAGAAGGATATGAAGTTGTTGCGATCAACGACTTAACATCTCCGAAAATGCTTGCTCACTTATTAAAATATGACTCTACACAGGGAAAATACGCTCTGGCAGATAAAGTAACAGCAGGTGAAGATTCCATCACAGTTGACGGAAAAGAAATTAAAATCTACGCAAAAGCAAATGCTGAAGAACTTCCGTGGGGAGAAATCGGCGTAGATGTTGTTCTGGAATGTACAGGATTCTATACATCCAAAGCAAAAGCAGAAGCTCATATCAAAGCAGGAGCTAAGAAAGTTGTTATCTCTGCACCGGCAGGAAACGACCTTCCGACAATCGTTTACAATGTAAACCACGAATCATTGACAAAAGAAGACAATATCATTTCAGCAGCTTCCTGTACAACAAACTGCCTTGCACCAATGGCAAAAGCTTTGAATGACCTTGCACCGATCAAATCCGGTATCATGTGCACAATCCACGCTTACACAGGAGACCAGATGACACTGGACGGACCGCAGAGAAAAGGCGATTTAAGAAGATCTCGTGCAGCAGCATGCAATATCGTTCCGAACTCTACAGGTGCAGCTAAAGCCATCGGATTAGTTATTCCTGAATTAAATGGTAAATTGATCGGATCTGCACAGCGTGTTCCTACACCGACAGGATCCACAACAATCCTTACAGCAGTTGTAGAAGGAAATGTGACAAAAGAACAGATCAACGAAGCAATGAAAGCAGCAGCAAACGAATCTTACGGATACAACGAAGATGAAATCGTATCCAGCGATATCGTAGGAATGACATATGGTTCCCTGTTCGATGCTACACAGACAATGGTTCTTCCGTTAGAGAACGGAACAACAGAAGTACAGGTTGTTTCTTGGTATGATAACGAAAACTCTTACACAAGCCAGATGGTAAGAACAATCAAACACTTCGGAACATTATTAGACTAATTTTAAATTGGAAAAGGACAGGCGTTGTCTGTCAGAATAAGACTCAGGAAAGGGTCCGGTCTGTGAGGGACCGGATCCTTTTTGCAGCATCGGGTAATCCCGTATGCCGTAAAATGCACATATAAGGAGGCATAAAAATGCTTAATAAAAAATCTGTGGACGATATCAATGTAAAAGGAAAAAGAGTGCTTGTAAGATGTGATTTTAACGTGCCGTTGATCGATGGAAAGATCACAGACGAAAACCGTCTTGTGGCAGCACTACCGACAATCAAAAAATTGATCGCAGACGGAGGAAAAGTGATCCTCTGTTCCCATCTTGGAAAACCGAAGGGAGAGCCAAAACCGGAACTTTCTCTTGCACCGGTTGCCGTAAGACTTTCTGAACTTCTTGGACAGGAAGTAAAATTTGCAGCAGATCCGGAAGTAGTAGGACCGAATGCAAAGGCTGCTGTTGAGGCAATGAATGATGGAGATGTTATACTCCTTGAAAACACACGTTACCGTGCAGAAGAGACAAAGAACGTGGATGAATTCAGCGAAGAGCTGGCATCACTGTGTGATGTATTTGTAAACGATGCATTCGGTACAGCTCACAGAGCACACTGCTCCAATGTGGGTGTGACAAAATATGTGGACACGGCTGTAGTTGGATACTTAATGCAGAAAGAAATCGATTTCCTCGGAAACGCTGTAGAACATCCGGAGAGACCATTTGTCGCAATCCTTGGAGGAGCAAAAGTTTCCAGCAAGATTTCCGTCATCGAAAGACTTCTTGACAAAGTGGACACACTCATTATCGGCGGAGGTATGGCATATACATTCGCAAAAGCACAGGGCGGAAAGATTGGTATCTCCCTCTGCGAAGATGATTATATGGAATATGCACTGAACATGCTGAAAAAAGCAGAAGAAAAAGGTGTAAAACTTCTTCTCCCGGTTGATAATCGTATCGGCGACAAATTCTCCAATGATGCAAATATTCAGGTAGTTAAGACAGGAGAGATTCCGGATGGATGGGAAGGAATGGATATCGGGCCGGAGACAGAAAAACTTTTCTCAGAAGCTGTGAAAGGTGCTAAGACAGTCGTATGGAACGGACCGATGGGATGCTTCGAAATGTCCAATTTCGCACATGGTACAGAAGCGATGGCAAAAGCTCTTGCAGAGACAGATGCTGTCACGATCATCGGAGGAGGAGACTCCGCAGCAGCAGTCAATCAGCTTGGCTATGGCGACAAGATGACACATATCTCAACAGGCGGCGGCGCATCTTTGGAATTCCTGGAAGGAAAAGAACTCCCGGGTGTTGCAGCAGCCAACGATAAGTAAAAAGCTTAGCGAAACCGAGAGCCCAGCGCGAAGTTTGAGGTTAGAAAAATTGCAATAATCAGAAAAGAGGAAATAGACATGGCAAGAAAAAAAATCATTGCTGGTAACTGGAAAATGAATATGACACCTAGTCAGGCAGTTGCTCTTGTAAACGAGCTGAAACCGCTGGTGGCAACAGAAGAAGCAGATGTAGTATTCTGTGTTCCGGCTATCGATATCATTCCGGCGATGGAAGCTGCAAAAGGAAGCAATATCGAGATTGGCGCAGAAAATATGTACTTTGAAGAAAAAGGTGCATTTACAGGTGAGATTTCTCCGGAAATGCTTACAGATGTAGGTGTAAAATACGTTATCATCGGACACTCTGAAAGAAGAGAATACTTTGCAGAGACAGATGAGACAGTAAATAAGAAAGTGCTGAAAGCCTTTGAACATGGTATTACACCGATTATCTGCTGTGGCGAATCTCTTACACAGAGAGAGCAGGGTGTGACGATGGACTTCATTCGTCAGCAGATCAAGATCGCTTTCCTTGGCGTTACAGCAGAACAGGCAAAAACAGCTGTCATCGCTTACGAACCGATCTGGGCTATCGGAACAGGAAAGACAGCGACGACAGAGCAGGCACAGGAAGTGTGTGCAGGTATCCGCGCATGCATCGCTGAAATTTACGATGCTGAGACAGCAGAAGCAATCCGCATTCAGTATGGCGGGTCTGTAAATCCGGCTACAGCACAAGACTTGTTTGTCCAGGCTGATATCGACGGAGGTCTGGTTGGAGGAGCTTCCTTAAAAGCAGACTTCGGAAAGATCGTAAACTGGAAATAATACTATTTTCCCCGCGGGAGCAGATCCTGCGGGGTTTTTGGTTTTCGTGGAAGTGTTTGCAATCCCTTCAGAAAGATAGTAAAATAGAACTGATCTTTCAGACGGATTCAATTAGAAAGGATCTGTCAAAAAGGAAAAGACTGACAGGAAAGGGATACGAAAGAATGGTTACGATTAAAGACATTGCCAAAGCCGCCAATGTAAGTGCAATGACAGTGTCCAATGTGCTGCATGGACGGACAAAAAAGGTTTCCAAAGAGACGAGAGAGCGGATCGAACGTCTTATGGAAGAGATGCAGTATGTGCCGAATATGGGGGCCAGGATGCTTGTACAGAATCATTCCAGGATCATAGGAGTTATTGCGAATGCCATCTCTGATGAGGGAGGGGAGACATTGTACGGTCCTCTTGTCATGGAGATGCTGGGAGAGATCGAAAAAGAAGTGAAAGATCATGGTTACTATATGATGTTCTCTGCATCGTCCTCGGAAAAGGAAATCTGTGATATGATCCGAACATGGAACGTAGATGGAATCCTCACGATCGGGCTTCCTACGGAGGTATGCCGCCATCTTGGGGAAGAAGTGCGGATGCCGGCTGTCTTTACAGACTGTTATTTTGGGGAAGAAGAGCAGTATTTGAATGTAGGGACCGAGGACGAAGAAGGATCATATATCGCTGCAGAATATCTGATACAAAAAGGACACAGAAAAATTGCTTATGTGACGGATGGCCCTTATGACGAAAACGGCAACCCAACCGGGGTATCGCTGTGGAAGCTGAAAGGATTTCAAAGGGCTGTAAAAGAAGCCTACCTTCCTTTTGCAAAAGAACATGTGTACCGCGGAAGCACGAAAGAAGAGGAGCAAAGAAAAATGCTTCAGTCGTTGGCCAGCCACATTTTTGACTATACAGCTGTCGTATTTTGCCGGGACTATTATGCAATCGAAGCGATGGACTATTTTCGCCATCATGGGATATGGATCCCAAAAGATATATCTGTCGTCGGATTTGACGATATAAGCATGGCAAAGATGGCATATCCGAGACTGACGACAGTAAGGCAGGGAGTCCGGGAAAAAGGTCGGAAAGCTGCTGAACTTCTGTTCCAGGCTCTGGAGGACAAAGAGCTGAAAAAAGCAGACATCCGTATGCCGGTAAAGCTGGTTGAACGTGAAACTGTAAAAGAGATTTATTAATTTTAAACGGTTTATTTTTTAACAAATTTTTCTGTTTGCTTGAAAGCGCGCAGGAAATCATGTAAAATACGAAATTAGGTAATGAAATTACAGAATTGACAAAGTAAGGAGAGAAATCATATGGGAAAGAAACCAACAGTTTTAATGATTTTGGATGGTTATGGTTTAAACGATAAAGCAGAAGGCAACGCGGTTGCCGAAGCGAAGACACCGGTTATGGACAAACTCATGGCAGAATGTCCGTTTGTAAAAGGAAATGCGAGCGGCATGGCAGTAGGACTTCCGGATGGACAGATGGGAAACTCTGAAGTAGGACATCTGAATATGGGAGCCGGACGGATTGTATATCAGGATCTCACAAAGATTACAAAAGCAATCCAGGACGGGGATTTCTTTGAAAATGATGCGCTTCTTGCAGCGTGCGCGAATGTAAAAGAGCATGACAGCGCGCTTCACATGTTCGGACTTGTCTCCGACGGAGGCGTACACAGCCACAATACACATATTTATGGACTTCTTGAACTTGCAAAACGCCAGGGCATCTCAAAAGTATATGTACACTGCTTCCTCGATGGACGTGATACGCCTCCGGCATCCGGAAAAGACTATGTGCAGGAATTGAGCGATAAGATGAAAGAAATCGGAGTCGGAGAGGTCGCTTCCGTTATGGGACGTTACTATGCAATGGATCGTGACAACAGATGGGATCGTGTAGAACTGGCATATAAGGCACTCGTAAAAGGCGAAGGAAACACAGCTGCAAGCGGAGTGGAAGCGGTACAGAATTCTTATGATGACGGAAAGACAGATGAATTCGTGATCCCGGCAGTTGTCGTAAAGGATGGAAAGCCGGTAGCTACGATCAAAGACAATGACTCTGTCATCTTCTTTAACTTCCGCCCGGACCGCGCAAGAGAGATCACGAGAGTTTTCTGCGCGGATGATTTTGACGGATTTGACAGAGGGGAACGCATCAAGACAACGTATGTATGCTTCACAGAATACGATGTGACGATTCCGAACAAACTGATCGCATTCCATAAGACAGAGATCACAAATACATTTGGAGAATTCCTCGCGGCCAACAATATGACACAGGCAAGAATCGCCGAGACAGAAAAGTATGCCCATGTGACATTCTTCTTCAATGGTGGTGTGGAAGAACCAAATAAAGGGGAAGACAGGATCCTTGTAAAATCCCCGAAGGTAGCGACTTACGATTTGAAACCGGAGATGAGCGCGTACGAAGTGTGCGACAAATTGGTAGAAGCCATTAAATCCGGAAAATACGATGTTATTATCATCAATTTTGCAAACCCGGATATGGTCGGACATACAGGTGTGGAAGCAGCGGCGATCAAAGCGATCGAAGCGGTGGATGAATGTGTAGGAAAAACAGTGGATGCCATCAAAGAAGTAGATGGCCAGATGTTTATCTGTGCTGACCACGGAAATGCAGAACAGCTTATCGACGAAGAGACAGGCGAACCATTCACGGCTCACACGACAAACCAGGTGCCGTTCATCATTGTAAACGCGGATCCGTCTTACGGCCTGAGAGAAAACGGATGCCTTGCGGACATCGCGCCGACCCTCATTGAGATGATGGGGATGGAGCAGCCAAAAGAAATGACAGGAAAATCCTTGCTCATCAAAAAATAATATCTATCAGCTAAAATATATTGTTAAATAAAAAATAGCTCCCATATAGACCGAGAAAATCTTTGATATGTTTGCTTCGGTATATGGGAGCTTTTTTGTGTTCTACGAATGATATAAACTTCACAAATTAGATTTTGTGTGATATTATAAAGAAAATATGAATGAATAGAAAGAAAAATCAGAAAATAAATATTTTGTCTAAAAAACATCAGAAATAAATGAGGGATAAAATGTACGGGAAACATTTAAAGGAACTGAGGGAAGCAAAAAAACTGTCACAAGATCAAGTGGCTAAAGAATTGAATGTAAGCCGACAGGCAATATCAAAATGGGAAAATGATAAAACCTTTCCGGATATCGATAACCTGATCCGACTCAGCAGACTGTATGGAGTGACGCTGGATGAACTTGTTGGAGTTGAACGTGAGAAAGAAGAGACGGCAGAAAAGAAAACGGAGAAGGAAAAAACCGGATGTTCGAATCAATCTATCCTGGGGTGGGTTATGATTGCAGTCGCCGTATGCTCATGCTGGATATCTCCTGTTGGAATTGTGGCATCCTTAATAATTCTATACAAAAGCAGAGAAATTAATTCGAAAAAATGGAGATGGCTTGTAAGGGCAGTCGCGCTTACAACTATGGCGGTCAGCATTCATGGAAGCTATATCATACTGACCGCTATGTATTGGGAAGGGCAAGGATCGGTCGAATATCTTGGGTAGGTTAAATTTTTTCAGTAAATATAGATGAATTTGTAACAGTTGCCCTAACTCCTGTTTGATTTTTATTGCCTAGATAGGAATATGTAAATCGTAATTCGGCTTGCTTTGATGAAATTTTTGTTAAACGGAGATTCGATGCAGAACCTTTGATAGGAACAACTGTACCAGAAGAAACAGAAGAAATAGAATTAGATGAAGCAGTTACAATAAATCCAGCCTTCCATCTATTTGGCACTGTAAGGGAAACTTTATATTTTCCATTAGCCATACGCGAACCGTATTCGATTGGTTCAATCGTAACAGAATAAGGGAGTCCATTTTCGTCCAATAAGAAGAAGCTCTTGGATTGTGTTGTTGAGAGAGAGTAAACGGAACAAGAAGCAGATGTAGAATAAGAATCTTCTGCATGGGAGGATAGTGTAGCGGAAGAAAAAGCAACAGATGCACTTAATACAGATAAAAATAATTTCTTTTTTAGGTTCATATTGTACCTCCTGAAAATAATTTGTATGAGTTAACTACATATGAAATGTGGAGAGATGAAAAGAAACTGATAGTTTACATACAGAAACAGTCAGTTTCTTGTGAAATGAAAGACAGAAGTGTAAGATAAAATTAAGATTTATTTATGCAAGCTTGTGAAAAGATAAAGTTGTTGTAACTTTACAAATAAAAAAGGAGAAGGAGGGATTCTTTACGAAGAAAAGAGAGCTTTTCTGTAAAAGTATAGCCCTTGTATTTCTGCTTTCTTTAGGCTTGTCTTATAACGTAATTGCATCAAAAGGATCTGGAACTGTTAATGTGAGCAGGGATATGCATTTTTCATTGGCAAAAGCAGGTATAACACGTACTGGAAGATATAGTGACGTGCTCGTTAGAGCTAACAGTGTTTATCCTCTCGATGGATCAACAGACAGATTTAGAAATTGCAGAACTCGTCTATACGGAAATTCCAACTTATATTTTTCTGGAAATGATCCAAACTATCCAGCAGGGATTTCTTATTATTATGACGGTAGATAAGTATTGATAATCCGGGGAGGGGGAAAAGCGGATGAAAAATTCATTTAAAATGCAGTTTCGGGAGATAGCAGTTAAAAAGACGACAGTGGCAACATACTTGGCTGTGCTTTTGTTTGTGGCAGTGAATTTTTCGGTAAATTTACTGGAGAACAGAGAAATCCAGTATGTTTCTCAGATGTATGATCCTATCAAAAAGCTGACATGGTCGTCGTGGTCTGCCAGCGGATACTATTTGATGCAGCTTTTCCCGCTCCTTGCGGTTTTTCCTACAGCGACATCATGGATTTCGGAAAAAAACAGCGGCATACATGCGTATATCCGAAGCAGAAGCGGAGAAAGAGAATACTGGTATGGAAAGATGGGAGCGGCCTTTGTCATCTCTTTTCTGATATTTACTGTGCCGTTCTTGCTGGAACTTCTTTTGAGCATAATCTGTTTTCCGATGCAGTCTGCTGGGGATCCGAGTGGATTTTCATACTTAATTACAGTGGAAGAAGGGACAGGATACATATTGTCGCAGTTGTTTTACAGTAACAAAGTATTGTATGCGGCGGTTTTTATTTTGATCATCGGATGTGTAGCAGGAGGATTTGCAGTATTTAACCTTTTTGTTACCACACTGCCGGGATTTCGGTATAAGATTTTTACATTTTTCCCAATCTACATCTTTCTGTTTCTCCTTACCGTTGGAGAATCGTGGATCAGTCCAAATGAGAGTCTGTATTATGGGTTGTTGTTGACAATGTTTGAATCAGGAAACGCGAATTATCCGCTTTTTGCCGCTGTCATAGTGGGAATGTTGGCGATCTCGTTTCTTCTGGCAGAGAGAAAGATACGGGAAGGAGGAGTGCGATGAGAAAATACAGAAAAGTACTGCTTCTTGGATGCCTCTGTGGTATTTTGTGCGTGTTTTCAGATATGGTCAATATGGAGGAGGTTTCTCTATCCCAGATCATTCTCAGGACAACATTTTCCCAGACTTGGTATCATGCAGGATTTATCATGTCGATTATGAAAATGTTCATCCCGCTTCTTTTATTCCAAATTCTATGCGGAAGTATGATATACCGATATTTCTGCTGCGCCAGCGTCTATTACTTTACAAGGAATGCTAGCCGGATAAAGTGGTTCCTGCTGGAATGCGCAAAACTGTATCTGACATGCCTTTCTTTTTTGATCATTATGATACTGACTGGGGCGGCAGCGCTGCTGCTTGTCGGAAAAGTTACGATAGACAGTTCGGTTGTTTGGATCGGAGGGTATTATCTTCTGATTTATTCTCTGTACCTGTTTGGGTTTACTCTTGGCATCAATGTTCTTTCTCTCGCGTGGAACAGCACGGCTGGGATTGCGGTGCCGGCCATCATACAGATCATGGGAATTGCGTTTTATACGATGATGTCGCAGTTTGCAGATCCTGTGACGGGATATCTGGCGGCGGATCGTGCCTGGATGGTTTATATCAATCCATTCGCACAGTTGGCATTTGGGATTCATACGAGGAATGGAAAACCTGTTTTTTCAATATTTGGCCCACAAGAGTTTCCATTTGAATTGAATATGTCGGTAGCGTATGTCGGGATCATAGCGATTTTTGCCGTAGCTGCAGGTTGTGCTGCAGTCAACAGGCATGAATTTATCACAAACGACAAAGAAATTGAATAGGAGGGGGAAAGGGATGAGATTGACAGCGGAAAAAGTAAGTAAACATATCGGGAAAAAACAGATACTAAAAGAAGTAAGCCTGGAGATGGAAAGCGGGCATGTCTACGGCTTTGTGGGGAGAAATGGATCCGGAAAAACGATGCTTTTCCGGGCTTTGGCTGGTCTTATGAAGATCGACTCCGGGGAAATCCGGCTGGATGACAAAGTGCTTCACAAAGACATGAAAGTGCTTCCGGATCTTGGGATTGTAATTGAAAATGCAGGGCTTTATCCCGAACTCAGCGGATTTGACAATCTTTGGCTACTGGCAAAAATCAAGAAAAAGATTGGGAAAGAAGAGATTCGGGAGGCAATTCGTCTGATGGGGCTTGACCCGGATGACAAACGGCCCGTAAGGAAATATTCTCTTGGAATGAAACAGAGGATTGTTCTGGCCCAGGCTATCATGGAAAAGCCCCAAATTCTCATGCTGGATGAACCTACCAATTCTCTGGATGAAGGAGGGGTGGAGGACATCCGAAAACTTGTAAAAAGAGAAAAAGAAAAAGGAACTATGGTACTGCTGGCAAGTCACAGCAAGGAAGACATCGATCTGCTGGCAGATAAAGTTTATCTTGTAAAAGAAGGGACTGTGAGAGAACGATGAAATTCAAGTACATGGCAGCCATCACTTTTTTTGCTTTTGCCGTTTTGCTTGGGGCAGGGCTTTACAGTAAGACGTCGTATAAAGACTACAACAAAGAAAAAGAACCGCTGAATCATTTCAGTGTGGGTATATTTCCCGACAATCTGGCAGATATACAGATCGAAATCATGCAAGAAGTTCTGGATAACAGTCGACATATCATAGCAGCAAGGTGCGAAGACACATCTAAGTATCTGTACTCATGCGCAGTTCAGCCGGTCACGGTAGAGCAGGTGTTCAAAGGAGAAGGATTGAAAACAGGAGAAAAGATCAGCATTCAAACAGTAAGCCAGATCTTCATGGAAAAAGATCTTTATGTGGGAGGAAAACCTTCCTTGAATATAGGATTTGTCAATGAAATGAAACCCGGAAAAACCTACCTGATCTTCCTGGACAGAAAGATTGACACACATAACGAAGAAAAAATTTTTGTACACCCAAAAGAAACACTGATACGCCCAGTATTCTGCTACGAAAAAATAGAAAATAAACCTTGCGTAAGCAACAGCGATATAAGCAATAGCACATACTATAAAGATGTAAGTGAAAACGAGTTTTTCCTTGCATCAGAAACCACAATCAAAAAGATTGAAGAATTCAAAGAAACCCTTCTTCACAAATATCCTATACAATAAACTGTTATATGGTGTTATATAGGGGACGTGTACCGGCTGGCCGGTACACGTCCCCATATGTGTGCCGAGCATGGCACTAATCTTACTGGTGCAAGTCCAGTCACGGGTATTT
>NZ_JBKSWG010000032.1:0-19599 GCF_047234585.1 Sellimonas sp.
AGGCAAAAAATACTTCTCTGTTGCATCCGGCGGCGGTACAGGACGTACACTTCATCCGGACAACATGGCAGCAGGACCGGCTTCCTACGGTATGACAGACACACTTGGACGTATGCATTCTGACGCACAGTTTGCAGGATCCTCTTCCGTACCGGCTCACGTAGAAATGATGGGTCTCATCGGAGCAGGAAACAATCCGATGGTTGGTATGACAGTAGCTGTTGCAGTTGCCATTGAAGAAGCTGCTAAAGAAGGAAAGTTCTAATAAATGCCGTATTTTCGGGATTTATAGAAGTAGTTAAAATTAACAAAGAGTAGAAAATACTAGGACATTTGTATACTATTTGTACATTATTTGTTAATAGTCATTTGTTAATCTTAAGCGGTACTTTGTAAAAACAGAGTGCCGCTTATTTTAATTTTTCCATTCATTAAGCAGTCTTGAAAGGCAAGATAATACGTAAAATTACGTAAAATATTGACATACGTAAGAATACGTGATATTATAGAAACATGATAAGGAAAGGAGATACAAAAGATGCCAATGACGCCGAAAGAGATGATCAAACATCTCAAGAAAAGCGGATTTGAGGAAGTGAGTCAGAATGGTTCACATGTAAAGCTGAAAAATTCCGCAACAGGAAGAACGGTAATCGTTCCTTATCACTCCAAAGCCATGAAAAAAGGGCTGGAGCAGGCAATACTGAAACAGGCAGGGCTGAAATAGGCCCTGTGCCTAAGATATGTAGTGGAGGTATCACGTATGAATAAGTTATTTTATCCAGCAGTATTTCATAAAGCAGAAGAGGGTGGATTTTGGGTAACTTTTCCTGATTTCCCGGAATGCTTCACAGAAGGAGACGATATGCCACAGGCTTACGAAATGGCCGTGGAGGCAATGGGGCTTGCGTTGAAAAGCAGGAAGAAGGAAGGAGAAGTTATTCCACAACCGACTGAAATTGACAAAATATGCCTAGATGATGGAACATTAGTAATCGTGGAATTTGATATGCTGGAGTATCAGAAGAAGCATAATTCCAGGGCGGTAAAAAAGACACTTAGTATTCCGGAATGGCTGAATGAAGAAGCAACTGCTATGGGAGTGAATTTTTCACAGGTTCTTCAGGAGGCATTGATGAATAAATTGAATATCAGTAAATAAGAAGGAAAAAGAGAATCTGGTTTCAGGTTCTCTTTTTAGATAGTGCCTATTTGCCGCGAATATGATATACTGGTTTGTAAGATATGTACGGATAAATGTAAAAAATTTACAGAAGAGAAAAGAGGGAATTTGCTGTGGATGAGAAAGAACGCAGGAAGAGAAAGCAGATGCTTGCAAAAAAGCGGAAAAAGCAGGTTATGAGGCAAAGACTTATGCTGGCTGCAGCCGGAATCGTGATCATATTGATCATTGTGATCTTTGCATCTGTAAGATCCTGTCAGAACAAGGCGGCGGAAACGGCGGCAAGGGAAAAAGCGGAACAGGAAAAAAAGCAGGCTGCGGAAGAAAAGGAAAATAATACACTTCGTCTCATGGCGGTGGGGGATAATCTGTACCATGATACAGTCCTTGCCCAGGGGAAACTGGAAAATGGCGGATGGAATTATGATTTTCTTTATGAAAATGTAAAGAAAGAAATAGAGAAAGCAGATATAGCCATTGTCAATCAGGAGGTTCCTCTTGTAGATGACGATGAAGACACGAGCGGGTATCCTACTTTTGGCACGCCGCTGGAAGCAGGAGATGCTCTTGTGAATGCCGGATTTGATGTTGTAACCATGGCGACGAACCACTCGTACGATAAGGGAAGCAAAGGAATTTCAGAGTCGCTTACTTTCTGGAGGGAAAGCCATCCGGATATTCCAGTTCTTGGCATACATGACAGCCAGGAAGATCAGGATAAGAACAGGGTTCAGATCATCAAAGAGAAGAACTTTAAGATTGCTATGATCAACTACACCACGTTGATCAATATCGGTGCAATGGTACCGGAAAATGAGTCCTATGCGGTAGATGTCTACGATGAAGAAACAGTAAAGGCAGATGTGGCGAAAGCAAAAGAGGAAGCCGATGTAGTCATCGTTTTCCTTCACACTGGTGTAGAGTACAAAAATGATGTAGACAATGCGACCCAGCAGAGGATCGATTTTCTCGCAGAACAAGGCGTGGATATTACGATCTGTGCACATCCTCATGTGATTCGCCCTTACGGCACAGTAGCCCGTCCGGACGGAAAAGATATGCTTGTGTACTATTCACTGGGCAATTTTGTTTCCGGACAGGAAGGAGTATCCCAGCTTTTGGAAGGCATGGCAGATATTACCCTTCAGAAGGACAAAGATACAGGGGAAGTGTCTGTGACAGCATGCTCTATGGTTCCCCTCGTCATGCACTATGAAGATGAATGGAAAAACTGCGGTGTATATCGGCTGGACGATTACACGGAAGAACTGGCAGCAAAACATGGCGTACATGGATTCTCACAGGAAGAATTTACGATGGACAGTATCAATCAGTATTTTGAACCGTTTTTACAGATTCAACAGCAGGAGACGGAGAATATGGAATAAAAAACAGGGTGCTTCTTTTCAAAAGAAGTACCCTGTTTTGGAAGGAATGGGGAAGTTCAGTA
The DNA here is from genome assembly GCF_047234585.1 of Sellimonas sp. Classification (NCBI taxonomy): domain Bacteria; kingdom Bacillati; phylum Bacillota; class Clostridia; order Lachnospirales; family Lachnospiraceae; genus Sellimonas; species Sellimonas sp. The sequence goes on from NZ_JBKSWG010000032.1 coordinate 2,634, forward strand.
TTTTATGAGTCATGGGAACACAGAGAACAAAACGAACGTACAAGTGAAGAAAGTTCGGCGATGACTTCCTCTTTGTCTACCACATCTCTGTGAGTATACCACCAGCGGGAAAGTTGGAAAAGCGCTCCGGAAAAGAGCTGCGCCAATATCTCCGGGGAAGCGGGAAGAGGCTGACCGGCTTTTTTGCGTTCCGTAAGATGATGTTCGAGGCTCGAAGTCAGTTCATCCTGATCCAGTACCATGAGAAGATTCAGGATACCTCCAGATTCCAGTGCCCTTGCAAGGTGCCACGCGTTTTCTTCCATGAAATCGAAAGCAGAGCGGATAGCGCTGATGTAAAATGTACATGGATCGTTGGTATCTGCCGTCTGTGCGGCGCGCATCATACTGGAATGCTGCAGCTCTTTGAGAAAAAATGTAAAAAAGTCAAATTTGTCGGAAAAGTGTTTATAAAAAGTGGCACGCCGGATCATGGCAAGTTCACACAGCTCGTTGACTGTGATATCCTCCAGCTTTTTTTCTGAAAGCAAGGCAGCGAATGCCCGGAACAGAGATTGGTATGTTTTTGTAACACGCAGATCGAGATTTTTTTCCATATGATTTTTCATTTGTTTTGATCCTCCTTGCAGGAAAAGAAATAGGACGAGAGATTAAAAAAGTATAAAAACTGTGAATTTTCTGTCAACTCATACATAAATAAAAGACAAAATAAATAATTATGTCAATTAATTATCAAAAAGGAAAGGGCTGTTCTCTTGACCCTTTTTTTGGAGCATATTATAATGCAAAGCGTAACAAATGTCAATTTACTGAAAAATGAGAATAGAGGAATTAACAGAATGAGCAAAGTGATAGGTATTGATCTTGGAACGACAAACAGCTGTGTTTCGGTTGTAGAGAACCAGACTCCGGTTATCATCCCGTGCAGTACCGGTGGACAGACTACACCGAGCGTTGTGGCATTTGCAAAGAATGGAGAGCGGATGGTAGGTGCCCAGGCCAGAAGACAGGCAGTCACAAATCCGGACAGAACGATCAGTTCCGTGAAGCGTCATATGGGAACAGACTGGGAAATAAGGATCGATGGGAAATCCTACAATCCTCAGATGATCAGTGCAATGATCCTCATGCAGTTGAAAAAAGATGCGGAAGCGTTTATCGGTGAACCGGTAACGGAAGCGGTCATTACTGTGCCGGCCTATTTTAATGATATCCAGCGGCAGGCAACGAAAGACGCAGGCCGCATTGCAGGCCTTGAGGTCAAACGGATTGTCAATGAACCGACAAGCGCAGCACTGTCTTATGGGCTGGATCACGGAGAGCCGCAGAAAGTTATGGTATATGACCTGGGAGGCGGGACGTTTGATGTGTCTGTTATCGAGATCGGAGAAGGTGTCATAGAAGTGTTGTCCACAGCAGGGGACAATCATCTCGGGGGCGATGATTTTGACGAGCGCATCACAGAATGGATCGTACAGAATTTCAAATCAGAATATCGAATCGATCTGAAGAAAGACTTTGCAGCCATGCAGCGCGTCCGGGAAGCAGCAGAACAGGCTAAAAAAGAACTCTCATCCGCTTTTAGTACCGAGATAACCCTGCCTTATCTGACACAGGCAAAAGGGGAACCTGTCCATCTGGATATGACACTTACCCGTACCAAGTTCGACGAACTGACCCAGGATCTTCTGGAGCGGACAAAAGAACCGGTGTACAGTGCGCTCCGCGACGCGGGAATAGCTGCGGGACAGCTTGGGAAAGTATTGCTTGTAGGCGGATCCACACGGATCCCTGCGGTTCAGGAACTGGTGCGTTCCCTGACAGGAAAGGAACCGTGAAAGCAGATCAATCCTGATGAATGTGTGGCAAAAGGTGCGGCGATCCTTGGAAGCACCCTTCAGGGAAATGGGTTGGTAGCTGCAGGAACCGAGAAGAATCTCCTCCTTTTGGATGTGACGCCGATGACGCTGTCCATTGAGACGGTAGGAGGTGTGGCAACCAGTCTGATCGACAGAAATACAACGCTCCCTACAAGGTATTCCAGAATCTTCAGTACCGCGGTGCCGTTTCAGAGCAGTGTGGAAATCCATGTGCTGCAAGGAGAAAGACCGATGGCAAGGGACAATAAGACCATCGGAAAATTCCGGTTAAAAGGGATTCAGAAAGCGCCTGCAGGTGTGCCGCAGATCGAAGTGACATTTGACATTGATGCAAATGGAATACTGAAGGTTTCAGCGGTAGATTTAAATACCGGAAAGAAACAGTCTATCACGATCACGACCAATGACAGGATGTCGGACGAAGAGATCGAGGCAGCGATACGAGATGCAAGGGAATATGCGGGGCAGGATCAGATGAGAAGGCAAGCCCTGGATCTTTGCGGGGATGCAAGAAGGATTGCAGGACAGGCGAATCAGCTTATCAGAGAAAATGGAAAATCCATGGAAAAGACGAAGAAAAAGCAGCTGAAAAAAGATTTGTCTGTGCTGGAAAAACAGCTGATGAGGTTTAAAGTAGACAAAGTATCTCAAAATGAAATGAACAATATGAAAGAAGCCATGGATGCTTTGGAACGATCTATGAAAGAAAGCGGGATGCAGTAAAGGAAAGGAGAACAAATGCTTCAAATCAAACATATCCGCAAGGAGTACCGGACGGGAAAGCTTGTACAAAAAGCTCTGGATAATGTGAGCCTGAATCTTCGGGACAATGAGTTTGTAGCTATTTTGGGACCGAGCGGGTCCGGGAAGACAACATTTTTAAATATCATCGGAGGACTGGATCGTTATGACAGCGGAGATTTGATCATCAACGGTATATCCACCAAACAATACAAAGACAGAGACTGGGATTCCTACCGGAATCACACGATCGGTTTTGTTTTCCAAAGCTATAATCTGATCCCGCATCAGACGATACTTTCCAATGTAGAGCTGGCTCTTACCATTTCCGGGGTCGATAAAAGTGAGAGGAAGGAGCGGGCCAAAAAAGCGCTGGAGCAAGTAGGACTTGGAGAGCAGGTACATAAAAAGCCAAACCAGCTCTCAGGCGGTCAGATGCAGAGAGTAGCTATTGCAAGAGCACTTGTGAACGACCCGGACATTCTCCTGGCTGACGAACCGACAGGAGCTCTTGACAGTGACACAAGTGTGCAGGTTATGGAACTTTTGCGGGAAGTGGCCAAGGATCGCCTTGTAGTAATGGTAACGCACAATCCGGAACTGGCAGATGAGTATGCCACGCGGATTGTAAGGATCCAGGATGGTAAGATTCAGGCCGACTCGGATCCGTTTGAAGTGGAAGAAGCTTCCCTTGAAAAACCATCTCATAAAAATATGGGGAAAGCCTCCATGACATTTTTAACGGCGTTGTCGTTAAGCTTTAACAATCTAAAGACAAAGAAAGCGAGGACGCTTTTGACTTCTTTTGCAGGATCTATTGGGATTATCGGGATTGCTTTGATCCTGTCACTCTCCACAGGAGTCAATGACTATATCCGGTCTGTCGAGGAGGAGACGCTCTCTGAATATCCGCTTCAGATTCAAAGCACAGGACTGGATTTCAGTTCTATGCTGGGAGGCGAAAACGGCGCGCAAGAGGAAAAGAGCGGGGATGTGAACGTAGTACAGATGGTTACCGACATGTTTTCCACTATGAACTCCAACGATCTGGAATCTCTCAAGTCTTACTTTGACAGCGGCAAGAGCAGGATAGAGGATTACACAAATGCAGTAGAGTACTCGTACAATGCGGTTCCGCAGATCTACCGCCAGGACAGAGATGGGGTCCGACAGGTCAATCCGGACAAATCTTTTGATGCACTGGGATTTGGGTCTGCAGCCGGGGCCAACAGCATGATGTCCTCCATGATGAGTACAGACATGTTTTATGAAATGCCGGAAAATGAAAATCTGTATAAAGATCAGTATGAAGTGGCGGCAGGGCGCTGGCCGGAGAAATATAACGAATGTGTGGTCGTCCTGACTTCCGGAGGAAGTATCAGCGATTTTATGCTTTACACACTGGGGCTTAGAGATTCTGTAGAGCTGGATGAAATGATCCGTCAGTTTATCAACGAAGAGGACATTCAGACTCCGGATGACATGGGGTCTTATTCTTACGAAGATATTCTTGGTATTCAGTTCAAGCTTGTAAACAGTGCGGATTACTATGAATATGACAGTCAATATCATGTCTGGAAAGATAAGACAGACAATGAGGTATATATTGAATCCCTTGTGGATGCGGGAGAAGATATTACTGTTGTAGGTATCGTAAAGCCGGCGGAAGACGCGAATGTGGTCTCTCTTACTCCGGGTATCGGATACCCTTCCTCTTTGACCAAACATGTGATAAAGCAGGCAGAAAAAAGCAATATCGTAAAGCAGCAAATGGAAAATCCGGAAACGAATGTGTTCACAAATGAGGCTTTTGGTTCAGAGGAAAGCGAAAATGAACTGGATATGAATTCGCTTTTTACAGTCGATACGCAGGCCATCCAAAATGCGTTTGGATTTGATGAGAAAGCTATTTCTCAGGGAATGGCCGGAGCACTCGATATGTCGGATGTTTTCGCGGACAGCGGAAGCTCGATGGACTTGTCGGGATTTCTTGACTTAAGCAAGATTCAGATCGACCTCCCAGGTTCAGCAGACATGAATATGGGAGACATGATGGGAGAGATAAAGATACCGATATCGGAAGATGGTATGGAGCAGATGGCTTCCGGGCTTTTGGCGGGATACGAAGAGTATATAAAGACACACCCGGATGCAGACTATTCCAAACTGGGAGAATATTTCCAGGCATATCTAGCGACACCGGAAGCACAGGAAATCCTGAAATCTGCAATGGCAGATATCATCAAGGACAATGGGAATGTGACTGCTTCAAAAGAACAGCTTCAGGCAATGATGAAGGAACTGCTGGAAGGATATGCCGAGTATGCGGCGGACAATGGGTATACGGATCCAGATAAATTTGATGACTATCTGCTTGAATACCTGCAGACAGAAGAAGCCGGCAAAATCCTGGATAAATGGGGCGGAGAAATTTTCCACATCAGCCAGGATGTAACCATCACATCGGAACAGATGAAGGAGCTTACCGATAAACTGATGGCTGGATATATGGAATATGCTGCTGCCAACGACCTTCCGGATCCAGGCTCCATCAATGCATCTTTTATCCAGTATCTCAATACGCCGGAAGGAAAGATGGCACTCAGTGCGGAAATTGCAGGGATGATCGATATGGAAAGTATGGAGCAGCAGATAAGTTCGTCCATTGAAAGCTATATGCAGACCGCCATGGGAAGCTATACAGAGACAGTTTCTCAGACTCTTGGGACACAGGTGGCATCTGCCATGCAGCAAGCCGTAGGACAGATGGCAGAAAGTATGCAGCAGGCTATGGAGCAGGCGATGCAGAATGTTGGGACCACTCTGGAGAAAACCATGGGAGACGCCATGCAGATCGATGCGGACGCATTTTCCGATGCGTTCCAGATGAATATGTCGGAAGAAGATTTGATGGAGCTGATGATGTCGTTCGGATCCAAAGAAGACGCGTCATATGACAGCAATCTTCAGACACTTGGCTACGCAGATTTTGACAGCCCTTCCGCTATCGATATTTATCCGACAGATTTTGAAAGCAAAGAGCAGGTAGTAAAGATCCTGGATGATTACAACAGTCAGATGGAAAAAGAGGGGAAGGAAGAACAGGTTATCACATATACGGATATGGTAGGGACGTTGATGTCTTCTGTGACGGCTATCATTGACACGATCAGCTATGTGCTGATCGCATTCGTAGCGATTTCTCTCATCGTATCATCCATTATGATAGGGGTTATCACATATATCAGTGTGTTGGAACGAAAAAAAGAGATTGGTATCCTGCGTGCTATCGGAGCATCCAAAGGCAATATCTCTCAGGTGTTCAACGCAGAGACTGTCATCATTGGATTTTGTGCTGGTCTGATTGGTATCGTGATCACGCTGCTCCTTTTGATTCCGGGCAATGCGCTGATCCATCATCTGTCCGGCTCTGATGAGATCAATGCGGTGCTGCCGATTATTCCGGCGGTAATTCTTGTATTTCTAAGTGTAGGACTCACTGTCCTGGGAGGCCTGATCCCATCAAAGAAAGCCGCAAAGAGTGACCCTGTGACGGCGCTTCGGACAGAATAAAATTATGTTATATCAGACAGAGGGGATATATCAAGATCTGAATGAACTTGAAATATTTTCTCTGTCTGTTTTAAAATAAAATAGAAAGAATTGTAAGGAGGAGTGTCCATGTCTGTGAAAAAAGTAAACGATGTGATAGAGCAGATCAACAAAATCATACTTGGAAAAGAGAAGATTGTACGGGAAGTAATGCTGGCCTTTCTCGCCAACGGGCATATCCTTCTGGAAGATATCCCGGGAGTTGGGAAGACGACGATGGCACTTGCTTTTTCGAAATCTATGGATCTTCAGTACAAGAGGATCCAGTTTACTCCGGATGTCCTTCCATCTGATCTGACTGGGTTTTCCATTTATATGAGGGGAGAAGAACAGTTTGTGTATCAGGCGGGAAGCGTGTTCTGCAACCTGCTTTTGGCTGATGAGATTAACCGGACATCGCCTAAGACGCAGTCGGCTCTTCTGGAGGTAATGGAGGAAAGAAGTGTTACAGTAGAGGGAGTTACCCGTGAAGTGCCGCTTCCTTTTCTCGTAATTGCCACCCAAAATCCTTTCGGAAGTGTGGGAACACAGATGCTCCCGGAAGCGCAGGTGGACCGTTTTATGATTAGTATGTCTGTAGGATATCCGGATTTTGAAAGCGAACTTGCCATGGCTATGGAAATAGAGGAGAAGAGCCGTATGGATACTCTGAAAAAGATCATGGATGCCGAGACGCTGTTGGAAATGCAGCGTGAGACAGCGGGGATATATATTCACGAGTCTGTTTATCGCTATATTGTCGAGCTTGTGCGGAAGACACGGCAGCATGAGCTGCTGGAACGAGGAGGGAGTCCGCGAGCCACGATCGCGCTTGTCAAGATGGCTCGGGCTGCTGCATGGATGGATGGCCGTTCGTTTGTTGTTCCGGGGGATGTGGAGGAACAGTTCCCATATATTATGAAACACAGAGTTTCGCTAAGCGGAAGCGCCAGAACACAGAACAGGACAAAAGAGTCAATTTTACAGGAAATCAGCGCATCGGTCAGGAAGCCGGCGCTTGGGGCGGAAAAATGAAAAAAATAGTTTTTATGCTGTTGATTGTTATCACATGGTATGTAGGAGGAATGTACCACGTTCCTGCATTTCTTCTTCTTGCGGCGGCCGAAATTCTCGTATTTATCCTGATGTTTCTCACTGCCCTGTATCTGAAGGCAAAGGTAGGAGTGCAGTTTCCCAAAAGTCTGGAAGAAATCCGCAAAAATGAACAGAAAGGAAGTTCCCTTTGTCTTGTGAACAAAGGATCCATACCGGCAAGCAGAGTCTGGGTACAAATGAGATATAGTTATGACAGAGAACGCAGAAAAAAGAAGCTGCTGTACAAAGGATATGTAGGGAAAAAAGAGAAGCAGGAGTTCTCATATTTCATAGAGGCACCACACTGTGGAATCATAAAGACAGAAATCCGAAAGGTAGAGATTGCGGACTATTTCGGACTGTTTCGGAAGAAGAAGAAAGAAAATCTGAGTCAGGAAATCGCAGTATTTCCACCGGAGAGGTATATGAAGATTTGCTTTGCGGAACAGACTTGGGATGATGGGGAGAGGAGCGCGCAAGGTGCAGCAGTGCCATTCTCACATAGCCAGAATGATCATTATCAGATCCGAGAGTATGTGCAAGGTAATCAGAAACGACGGATCCACTGGAATCTAAGCGCCCGGACAGAAACACTTCTCGTCAAAGAGTATCCGCCGGAATCTGGAAAATGGGAGGAACTCTTTGTAGATCTGGAGAAGCCGCAGTCAGATTCAGAACAAAAAAAGGATGCTTTTTATGAACTTCTATACGCGTGTCTTCTTGGACTTTTTCGGGCTGCAGATGGGGTATGCGTAAAGTGGTATGAGGAAACCGGAAAAGTTTGCAGGGTACAGATCATGGGAGAGGCAGATGTAAGAGAAGTTTTGCTTCAATTGTTCCGGACAGAGGGAGAATGGATAAAGGGCACACAGACGGAGGCGGATAAAGAAAGCGGTGGATTCTGTCTCAACCGGGATCTTGGACTGTATCACAAGGGGAAATTGGCTGTTCAGTTCACAGAAGAACAGTTTGAAAGAGAATTGGAGCAAGAGATTTGGATTGCATAAAGGGGAGCGGACGATGAAAAAAAAGGAGATAGGACAGATTAGAAAAATATGGGGAGACAGGCTCTCCTGCCTTGTATTTTTGATGTCGGGAGCATGTGGAATACTGTCCATGTTCGCACTATCAGAAAATATCCGCTGCAGTTTGGCGGTTTCCATTACTGCGGCGGCGGCCGCCGCCGTTTTTTTCTCTTTTCTTTACAAAAGGAAAAAGAGGACAATGCTTGCTGGGAGTGCGATGTTTCTGGCAGGGTTCCTGTGTGCAGCCATAGTTTTTAGAAAAGTACTTTTTCCCCAATATGAACACCTTCGCGAATGCATTGGAGGGATCGCACAAGGAGAGAAAGATGTGACTGCAGTGGTGGTGTCTTTCTGCCTTTTTGCGATCTTTTTGTTATTTGTTTTGGAAGTGCGGCAAACCAATCGCTGGATTCTCTGCCTCGTCTCCAATCTTTTACTTTTATCTGCTCCTTTTCTTGGGCTTAGGCCGGGAGTTCCTTCGGTTCTCCTGCTTGGATGTTTTCAGCTCGTATTCTGGGGAGTCCATATGCCAAAAAAGCAGACAAGAGAAGAAGACGAAAAACAGCGTGTCAAAGGCGAAATCCGCAGTCTTCTGTGGAAAGGGATGGCGGCAGTCCTTTTGATTTCCATGATTTTTACACAGTTTGGCAGTGAATGGATGTACGATGCGGCTTACAAGGCAGAAGGCTCGATCCAAAAAGCGGTCAAGAGAATCAGCGGAACAGCAGACAGACCATCGGATGGGACGATCAACCGGGGAAATCTCTATCCAGCAGGGACAAAACAGTTGGATTTGTGGGTTTCTCACAGACCCAATGAGACAATTTCTGCAATGTATTACTTTATGAATCTGGTCATGCAGTGGGAGCGATCGGAAGACAATTCCCGTTATCTTTCCATACATTATATGGGGGATCCGTTTTCTGAATGGTATGTCCCATATTTCAGCATGCCATACCACCAAGACTGGGATGAGATGAAAAAAGGATTTACGTTCACATATATGGAACAGGCAGATATTGAGACAGACTGGGATCAGATCACACAATTCCAGCAGTATAAAATCTATTATGAGCAGCTGCAGGATGAGTACGCTGCCATTGCAAAGGAGACATACACAGAAGTGCCCGAAAAGCAGATCCCGAGGCTTGCAGAATTTTGCAGTTCCCATCCAAAAGAAGGGGTTGAAGAGATTACAGCTTTTATCCTGGATACTCTGAATGAAAGCGCGTCTTACACAAGGACTCCGGGAATGAGTCCCTTTAACCGGGATCCCGTGGAATATTTTCTGTTTGACAGTCGGGAAGGTTACTGTCAGCATTTTGCATCCGCTGCGGTTTTAATGTTTCGAATGTATGGAATTCCGGCCAGATATGCAGCCGGATACGCAGTTTCTCCTTCCGATTTTACGGAAAATGAGGATGGATGGCATGCGGAAGTGACCGATGAAGCGGCTCATGCCTGGCCGGAAATATTCGTGGAAAATGTGGGATGGATACCGGTAGAGGCGACACCGTCCGCCAGAGGGGAAATGACCGTGTATCCGGGAATGGATGAGGAGGTTTTAAGGGCAGAACTGAATGTACAGACAGTGGTGTATATTGTGAGTAAAGCGGCGTTCAGCAGAGAAGCTGTCACAGAAGAAGAAGAACGGAATGTAAAAAAGTTCTGTCTTATTGTAACGGAAAGGGTATACGGATCACTCCCTAGGAGAAAGAGGATACTCTGTCAAATTCGAAAACTCTGGGATGGAAATCCGATTTAAAAAGGTATATACTGAAAAGAAGATAAAACAGGTTTATGAGCCGGAAAGGAAGGACGAAATGGAATTACAGACGGTTTTGGAGAAAAGAAGAAGCATCAGAGAATACCGTACCGATAAGGTGGAGGACGATAAGATCCGGGAGATCATTCGCGCCGGGATTCTGGCGCCGTCTTGGAAAAACTCACAGGTTACCCGATATTATGCTGTAAGATCAGAGGAAATGCTTGGAAAAGTAAGGGAAGCTCTGCCGGAGTTTAATCAGAAGAATACGAAGAATGCTCCGCTGCTGCTCGTCACTACGATCGTAACCAATCGCTCCGGGTTTAATCCGGATGGTACGCCATCCAATGAGCTTGGAAACGGATGGGGATATTACGACTGCGGTATGAGCAATATGAATATGATACTGAAAGCGACGGAATTAGGGTTATCCACTCTTGTTATGGGTATCAGGGACGAGAAGAAATTAAGAGATGTGCTGGAAATTCCGGAAGAAGAAGCAGTTGTAGCTGTCATCGGGGTAGGTTACAGCGATGCAGCACCGGCTATGCCAAAGCGAAAGGCAGTCGATGATATTACAAAATTTTATTAGAAAGATCAGCTGGATAGAGGTATGGCCCGCAAGCAGGATAGAAACACTGCTTGCGGGTCTTTTTTTTGTATACGTGCAATGTGACGATGTAAAAAGAATGACATAAATAAAACGATTTACCTATAAGTGAAAATAGACAAAAAAGCAGAAGTTTATTATGCATAATCACGAATAAAAAATAGTTAATTATGAAAAATGATGAAAATAATTTGAAAATTTAGTCGAATTATGACGATTGAAATAAAAGATTCATAGGGTTATAATCAGCATAAAGGGATAGGAAAAACGCTTTACCAAGCGTGAAATCAAGGATTATAAGGAGGAATCATTATGAGAAACAGAAGAATGAAACTTACGGCGGCATTACTGACAGCGGCACTGACATGCGGAATGCTGGCTGGATGTCAAGGGACAGGCGAAGGTGGAAACAATCAGAAAGGGGAAGCCGGAGGAGAAAAAAGCGGTAAGACGAAAATTGCGTTTATCCCACAGCTTGTCGGTATTCCGTATTTTTCAGCTATGGAAGAAGGAGGAGAAAGAGCAGCCAAAGATCTGGGAGTGGAATACCTGTATACAGGAGCAACGCAGGCAAACGCAGCGGAACAGGTCAAGATCATGGATAGTCTTATCAAACAGGGAGTAGATGCTATTTCTCTTTCAGTACTTGACAGCTCTTCCACAAATCCGTACATCGAAAAAGCGCAGGAAGCGGGAATCCATGTCTATACAGCAGATTCAGATGCTCCGGACAGCACTCGTGAATTTTATGTAGCTCAGGCATCCGATGAAGATCTTGGAAGGACACTGATGGACAGATTGGCTGCGCAGATCGGAGAAAAAGGAAAGGTTGGTATCGTGTCGGGAGAGTCTACAGCTACCAACTTAAATACATGGATTTCTTTTATGCAGAAACAGCAGGAAGAAAAATATCCAGACATTGAGATTGTGGATATTCGTTATACGCAGGGAGGAAGCAGCGAGCAGGCATTAAAGCAGGCTCAGGAGCTGATGACAAGATATCCGGATCTGAAAGGGCTGATTGCCGTGGCATCGTCTACTGTTCCGGGAGTTGCACAGGCTGTGGAACAGGAGGGAAAAACAGGAGAAGTGGCAGTTATTGGATACGGATCACCGGAGACGGTAAAACCTTTTATCGATTCCGGAGTAATGGAAGAATCCATTATGTGGGATGCGGAGGCACTTGGATATCTTGACGTGTGGGCAGGTGTTCAGGTAGTAGAAGGAAAAGAATTCCAGGAAGTAAATGAAGTGGAAGGACTGGAAAATCCGGTAACATGGAATGAAGAGACAAAGACGCTCCTTCTTGGCGATCCTCTGATCATCAACAAAGACAATGTGGATGACTATGATTTCTAAGATAAATCAACCCTTTTCATATTCAGAAAGGAGACAACAGGTGTGGCAAAAGAAATTATTTTAAAGGCCGAGTCTGTCAGCAAATCCTTCGGGGGAGTTAAGGCTTTGCAGAATGTGAGTTTTGAACTGCAAAAAGGAGAAGTTCTGGCAGTGGTAGGAGAAAATGGTGCCGGAAAATCAACGCTGATGAAAATTATAGCCGGTGCATTGAAGAATGATGAGGGTTCTCTCTATTTTGAAGGAAAGAAATTGGAACTTCATTCCCCGCTGGATGCAGCAAAGATAGGAATCTCTATCGTATACCAGGAACCGAATATTTTTGCAGATATGTCGGTGTTGGAAAACATTTTTATGGGAAATGAGGTTGTGGGAAAAGGCGGGACGATAAAATGGACTCAAATGTACAAGGAAGCGGTGGAAGCTTTAAAGCTTGTCGGGCTGGATGGAAAGATCCTGCCGCTCACGATGAGTGAACTTTCCATCGGAAATCAACAGCTTGTTCTCATAGCAAGAGGGATTTATAAGAAGTGCAAAATCCTCATTCTGGATGAGCCGACTTCTATTCTCAGCCATAATGAGTCAGAGAAACTGTTTGAGATTATTGAAGAATTGAAGGAAAAAGGCGTCAGCATCATGTACATCAGCCACAGAATTCCGGAAATTCTAAGAATTTCTGACAATATCATTGTTCTCCGGGATGGTTGCCTTACAGGGACCCTTTCTCCGAAAGAGATTTCTGAAGAAACGATCATTACAGCTATGTCTGGAAGAGAGATCAATATGAGTGTGTACCAGGAAAGAAAACAGGAAGCGGAGGCGATACTGGAAGTGAAAAACCTTTCTCTGGGATCTGTGTACCAAGATGTGTCGTTCTGTGTGAGGCCGGGCCAGATTTTAGGAATGTACGGACTTGTGGGAGCCGGGCGGTCAGAAATAGCAAGGGCTGTCTTTGGCGAGACAAATGCCCAGAGTGGTCAGATCCTGTTTGAGGGAGAGGATATCACACATATCAATATTAACCAGGCAGTGGAGCGGCGGATCTTTTATGTGCCGGAAGACAGAGGTGCGCAGGGACTGTTTGATATACATTCTGTTAAAGATAACATGAGTGTATCTTTTTTAGACAGTCTTTCCAATAAAATCGGAATCATCGACAAGAAAAAGGAAAAGCAGGTTGTCCGGGAGAACATAGAAAAATACAGCATCAAGACGCCAAATCAGGAAATCAGCGTAAACAGCCTGAGCGGCGGTGGCCAGCAGAAAGTGTTGTTCTGCCGTTGGCTTCTGCAGAAGCCGAAAGTCCTTATCCTGGATGAGCCGACAAGAGGAATCGATGTCATGACAAAGACGGAAATTCACAAATATATCATGGAGCTTGCACAGGAAGGGGTGGCTGTCATCGTCATTTCATCTGACCTTCCGGAAGTGATGGAGTTGAGTGACAACATCATTACACTGTATAAAGGGAAGGTAACTGCACGGTTTGACAGAGAGACGGTAACAGAAGAAGATATCTTGAAAAATGCATTGAATTTAAGCGAAGAATAGCAGGAGGGATTGCATGACAGCGAAAGAAAAGGTATACGAATGGATCGAAAAAAATCAGGATGAAGTGGTAGGATTACTGAAAAAGCTGATCCAGGTGCCAAGTGTGAATCCATATTTTGATGAAGAGAAAACATATATGAAGGAAGGCGATGCGCAGAAAGTTCTCAGAGAATATTTGGATGAAATGGGAATGGAGACCGAATTTACATATCCAAATGCAGAAGAGTTGGCCTCATATGAAGGAAAACCGGGTTACTATGCGGATCACACATTTGATGACAGACCAAACCTTTACGGAATATTAAGAGGGACCGGTGGAGGAAAATCCATGATGTTGTCCGGACATATTGACGTCGTGCAGAGAGGATCCAAATGGACAAGAGATCCATTCGGCGCCGAAATAGAAGAAGGCCGTCTCTATGGGCGCGGAGCAGTAGACATGAAAGGCGGAATCGCAGCCATGACAGCAGCGGTAAAGGCAATCCGGGAATGCGGACTGAAACTGAAAGGCGATGTGTCTGTCGGCACAGTCGTGGACGAAGAGGCTGGAGGAATGGGAACACTCGCTCTTGTAGCACACGGCTATCGGGCGGATGGATGCCTGATAACGGAACCGACCCATTTGAAGATCGCCCCATTATGCAGAGGAATTTTGTGGGGAAAACTTACAGTTGAAGGAAGGGCAGGACATATTGAGCTGAAACAGGGAGATTTCCGTACAGGGGGTGCAGTGGACGCCATTGACAAAGCAGCGCTTTATCTGGAACATTTCAGAAGGCTGAACAAAGAGTGGAGTGTGACAAAAGAACACAAATATCTTCCAATACCGTGTCAGCTCCATGTGGCTCAGTTTGAGGCAGGAGAATATCCGACCACATTTGCAAACAGGGCAGTCCTTACTTTTAATGCACAGTATCTTCCTTCCGAAAAAGATGAAAATGGTCTGGGATCCCATGTCAAAGCCGAGATTGAAGAATTTGTAAAACAGGTCGCCCTTACAGATCCGTGGCTGAAAGATAACCAGCCGACGATCGAGTGGCTCATCGATGCAGACTGCGGCGAAACACTGGATGATCAGCCGTTTTTCCAGACAGTGTGCGAGAGTGCAAAAGAAGTGAATCCGGAGTCTGTCGTGGAAGGAATCTGCTGTCATACAGATATGGGATGGTTTTGCAATGTAGGTATTCCTACGCTCAACATCGGGCCCGGTGATCCACGACTTGCACATCAGGCGGACGAATTCATCGAAATAGAGGAACTTGTGAAATGTACGAAAATGATTGCATCAATTTTGATGGACTGGTGTGAGGTGCAGACAGATTAGAAAAATGGAGGGAATAGCAGATGTTTAAAAAATATGTTCCGAAACCGGGGCGGAGAGAATATGTGACATTTCTGCTTCTGTTTCTGGAGATCATCCTCTTTGGTATACTGGCGCCGAATTTTCTCACGGTGGACAATCTGATTCGGGTCGTACAGAACAACGCGGAGATCGCACTTGTAAGTATCGGGATGACAATCGTTATGCTTCTTGGCGGAATCGATCTCTCAGTTGGTTCCGTGATGGGAGTCATTGCCATCGTCATTGGATATATGCTCCAGGCAAACGTCAATATTTTTCTTATTGTGGCAGCAGCAATTGGAATTGGTGTGGCTGTAGGATTTTTAAATGGGTTTCTGGTGGCAAAGTTTAACATACCGGATATGATTGTGACTATCGCTACAATGAATATATGGAAAGCAGTTATATTTGCGTTGCTTGGAGGAAAATGGCTGACAGGGCTAAATCCAAGTTATGGTGTCATTACAAGAGCAAAGATTTTTGGAATTCCGGTTCTTCTTTTATTTATCGTTGCAGTTTATGCGCTTTTCTATTATTTCCTGATGTACAGGAAATTCGGGCGCCACATCTATGCGACAGGATGTAATCCGCAGTCTGCAAACTTAAGCGGGATCAACATCAAGAAGATCAAGCTGATATCATACTGTATTTCCGGCGGGATTGCAGCTATCGCAGCCATGCTCTACATTGCCAGAATGGGAAGTGTAGAGATGACGATAGGATCTGATCTGCCGATCGCATGTATCGCGGCAGTAACTATCGGCGGGACAGGGGCAAAGGGAAACGGAAAACGCGGAAGCGTGATCGGAACACTTGCGGGAGTCCTTTTCATCGCTTTTTTGAAAAATGGAATTGTAATTCTTGGAATCCCATCTCTGCTTGAGAACTGTTTTATCGGATCATTGATCGTCCTGTCTGTATTATTCGATGCGGTTACAGGGAATAAGACATTCGGCAAAAAACGGAAGGAGGCGTCAGCATGAGAAAACTTGCTTTTTCAATAGCAAAAAGCAGAACTAAATTCCTATTCCTGCTTTTTGTGATCGAAATCATCATTCTTTCCTGTATAAGCCCGTATTTTTTCAATATGAATAATCTGCTTCAAGTAACACAGTTTGGTGCAACATTGACGTTACTTTCGCTGGGGGAAGCACTGGTTATGATCAGCGGAAGAGATGGTATCGATATTTCTGTAGGGTCTGCCATGAGTCTTTCGGGAGTAATCTTCGGGCTGGCGGTTATGAATGGATGCAATATTCTGACTGCTTCCATCATCACGCTTCTGGGAGGTGTTGTCCTTGGTGCCGTCAACGGTCTTTTAATAGCGGTAGCAAAAGTACCGGCGCTGATCGCGACACTGGGAACGCAGTACATATACAGCTCTCTTGCACTTTATCTCACAGGAGGTATTCCTATCAGTGGATTCCCGGACAGTTTTTCCTTTTTATCTCTGGAAAGTACATTTGGGATCCCAAACCAGATTCTGTTTGTCGTAATTCCGGTGTCAGTCCTTGTATTTATTCTTGTCTATAAGATGAAATTTGGACGGAGAGTATATCTGATGGGGACAAACCCGGAAGCGGCAAAATTTACAGGCATACGCGAACGAAAGGTCAGAGCCATGGTTTATGTGCTGGCAGGAGTGCTTGCTTCCATAAGCGCTATTATCAATAATTCCTGGCTGATGACGGCCAGGGCAGATGCAGGAACTGGAATGGAAATGCAGGCTATTACAGTAGCGGTATTGGGAGGCATTGGAGTGGCCGGAGGAATCGGTCATCTTGGCGGTGTGCTGATCGGCGTTGTGATTATTACGATGTTAAATTCCGGACTTCAGATTGCAAATGTCAATTCTGTATGGCAGCTTGCTGCTCTTGGGTTCATCCTGATCATTGCGATCATTTTAAATCAGCTGATGAGCCGATTCGTGCTAAGTGTGGAAAAGGCTAAAAAAGAATAGTCTGCAAATAAAAAGTCAAGCAGAAACAAGCAGAAATTAATGAACTTTGA
>NZ_JBKSWG010000033.1:0-18575 GCF_047234585.1 Sellimonas sp.
GTTTAGCAGCTTGTGGGCGACGACATACAAGGCGGCACAATGATACTCCCGCGTTGAACACCCTCAAAGTATTGCGCGGCGCACCCATAAGCATGGGCCGGGGTGAAACTCCCGTGAGGTTGCAGCTAACAACCGCCCGTTTTGCCTTTTGACGAATATAGTTTATCCATACAGGAAAAGGAGGTTTTTCTAATGGATAAAAAACAGACAATTACAACCGAACGCAAAATAGGGAAAATCACCTATCTTGTTCAAGCGTTGCCGAGTGAAAAGGCAACCGATACAATCCATAAAAAGATTGAGAAACTCATTGTAAAGGATTTGCAGAAAAAGCCCGGAAATCCGGGATTTTTAGCGTCCGAGTAGTGCATTAGGCGGCGGGATATGGTATAATGATAGCAACACATTATACCTGTTTATTCGGCTGTCGGAAAGGAGGACTAATGTTACAGTCGAATAAAATCACCGCCCTTTACTGCCGTTTAAGTCAAGAGGATATGCAAGCCGGAGAAAGCGGAAGCATACAGCACCAAAAAATGATACTTCAACGCTATGCGGACGAACACCATTTTTTGAACACAAAGTTTTTTGTGGACGACGGATTTTCCGGCGTGAGTTTTGAGCGCGAGGGGCTGCAAGCGATGTTGCAGGAAGTGGAAGCCGGACGAGTGGCGACGGTCATTACCAAAGACCTTTCCCGTCTTGGCAGAAACTATCTGAAAACGGGCGAACTCATAGAGATTGTATTTCCCGAAAACGGAGTACGCTATATCGCGATCAACGACGGAGTTGACACAGCGCGGGAGGATAACGAGTTTACCCCCTTGCGGAACTGGTTTAACGAGTTTTACGCCCGCGACACAAGCAAGAAAATCCGCGCAGTTAAACAGGCACAGGCGCAAAAAGGCGAGCGCGTCAACGGGGAATATCCATACGGCTATATCCCAGACCCGAACAACCGCCACCACCTTATACCCGACCCGGAAACCGCGCCGATTGTCAAACAGGTTTTCGCTATGTTTGTTAGCGGCGTGCGTATGTGCGAAATCCAAAAATGGCTTGCGGAAAACAAAGTCTTGACGATTGGAGCGTTGCGCTATCAGCGCACAGGACAGGCGCGGTATCAGCGGGCAATGATCGCCCCCTATACTTGGCCGGACAAAACGCTCTATGACATATTAGCAAGGCAGGAATATTTAGGGCATACCATAACCGCGAAAACTCACAAGGTATCCTACAAGTCGAAAAAGACCCGGAAGAACGAAGAAGAACAACGCTATTTCTTCCCAAACACCCATGAGCCGCTTGTTGACGAGGAAACCTTTGAACTTGCGCAAAAGCGGATTGCTACCCGCCACCGCCCGACAAAAGCAGCGGAGATTGATATTTTTTCCGGCTTGCTGTTTTGCGCTGGTTGCGGACATAAGATGTATTACCAACAGGGCGTAAATATCGAGCCGCGCAAGTTTTCCTATTCTTGCGGCGCATGGCGCAACAGGGCAAGGACAGGCAGCGAGTGTACCTCTCATTATATCCGCAAAAACGTACTTCTTGATTTAGTGCTGGAAGATATGCGGCGGGTTTTGCGGTATGTTAAGGAACACGAACAGGACTTTATCTGTAAAGCTACCGAGTACGGCGACATGGAAGCGAGAAAGGCATTAGCGCAGCAGCAAAAGGAACTTTTCAAAGCACAGGCGCGTATGACCGAACTTGACACGCTTTTCCGCAAGCTGTATGAGGACAACGCATTAGGCAGACTGACAGATGAACGGTTTGTGTTTCTAACTTCCGGCTATGAGGACGAAAAGAAATCCCTTGCCGCAAGGATAGACGAGTTACAACAGCAGATCGCAACCGTTACCGAGCGAAAAAGGGATATATCAAGGTTTATTCAGATTGTCGGGAAATACAGCGACATACAGGAATTGACCTATGAAAACGTCCATGAGTTTATCGACCGTATTTTGATACATGAATTAGACCGGGAAACCAACACCCGGAAAATCGAAATCCATTATAGCTTTGTCGGACAGGTTGATACCGAGCAGGAGCCGACGCAAGTTGTCAACCATGACCGCCGTAACATGGTAGATGTAAAAAGTATCGCTATCTAACCCCAGCAAAAGTTACGCCGGATACGCCGTCGTCAATGAAAAAAGTCGGGTTAGGGAACCCGTTATCCTCTGCATACTGCAAAAGGATTTTTTTCTGATTGACAATGCTGTTGCTGTCCCCGTCAAGTGCGTCCTCTTGACTTAATCGGGCATATAAAGCGGTAATGTTGTCGGGATAATTTTTCGTTGCCGTCATTGTTCATTCCTCCTGTAATGAACGCCCGACAAACAGGTTGTTATCTTTATTATAGCGGACTTCCTTTTCTTTGTCAGCAGGCGTTTTTACGGTTTCCGATTTTATGAGCCGTTTCATTTTGTCATAGAGCAGTTCAGAGCCGCCGCAAACCGTTGACACTTCATAAAGCGTGCCGCCAACTTTGTATGTAACGATTTCATTCAGCGGGTTGCCCTTTTTCGGTAGCAAATCGTTGTATTCAATTTCTCGTTTCCTTTCCATTCCTTTCCCGTCCTTTCCTTGTCTTGAGTAAGGAGCAAGCACAGCAAATGAGTACCCATTTGCCGCTTGCTTCTTCCGCAGCAAGCATAGGAAAGGGGTACCCTTTCCGTAAAATGCGCCGCATTTTCTCTTGTTGGGAAAATCCCAAACCCTTTTGTGTTCTCTCACTCAATATCCCGTCCGAAAAGCGGCTTTTGTTGCACTTTGTCCCTCACTATATACAACACCGCACTTTGCGATTTTGCCAAAGTTTTGAGAAAGTTTTTGAAAAAACTTCAGAAAAGCCTATTCAAAACACTCCACAGAATGTTCCTAACCCTATTGACATTCATTGAGTTTTGATATATAATCATTGTTATATAACATGAATGATTTTTCGAAAGGAAAGTACTTATGCCACCAAAAGTAAAAGTAACAAAAGATATGGTTATTGACGCTGCTTTTGAGATAGCCCGTGAAGCAGGAGCGGAAAACATCAATGCAAGAACTGTTGCAAAGAAACTGAACTGCTCCACACAGCCAGTCATGTACCATTTTGCAACGATTGAAGAATTGAAAAAAGCGGCTTATGCAAAAGCAGACGACTATCATACAGAATATCTAATGAATATTGAAAGCCCGCAGAAAGGCGTTATGCTTGGAATTGGGTTGAATTATATCCGCTTTGCGATTGAAGAACCGCATTTGTTCCGCTTCCTTTTTCAATCGAACTTTTTTAATGGAACGACTTTGCTTGAAATGATAGATGCCGAAGAACTTGCGCCTGTTCTTTTGGCAATGCAAGGAGCAGTCGGAGGAAGTATAGAGCAAGTGAAAGAAATTTTTTTGACAGTTTTTTTATTTGCTCACGGATATGCGAGTATCATAGCCAACAATTCTTTGGAGTATGATGAAGAACTCATAAAATCTCATTTAGAACGGGCTTACAGAGGGGCAATATTAGCAACACAGGAGGAAACGAAATGAGAAAACTATACGAAAAAAACGAACTGACTTTTGCGATTGTGTGGATTGTGATTTATTGTGTGCTGCAATCTTTAGCCAATCCACTAAATGAAAAAATAGGGGTTGAATATTCTGCAAGTGCAATTTTTTCTATATTACAGTCCGTGATCCTCTTGGTTTTTATTCGAAAAAATAACTTACTAAAACGATATGGGCTTTGCAAATCTCCTATATCTGCCAGCCGCTTTCTGTTCTATATTCCCTTGATAATTTTAGCCACAAGAAATTTTTGGAACGGAGCGGCGTTTAATTTGAACTTGGCAGGAACTGTCTGCTATATTGCCTGTATGCTTTGGGTTGGATTTTTAGAAGAAGTTATTTTTAGAGGACTGCTTTTCAAAGCGATAGCAAAAGACAATGTAAAAACGGCAATTATCATTTCAAGTGTTACATTTGGTTTGGGACATTTATTAAACTTGGTGAATGGCAGTGGTGCGGGAATAGCAGAAAACTTACTTCAAGTTACAGGGGCGATTGCGATTGGTTTTCTGTTTGTCATTCTTTATTATCGTGGCGGTAGTTTGTTCCCTTGCATAATTACGCACTCCGCAATTAACATCACAAGTGTTTTTGCAAATGTGGTAGGATTGACGATAGAAAAGCGTATCATCTTCCAGTTGGTACTGTTTGCAATTACTATTACTTATTCATTTATTCTCACAAAGACACTCCCTAAAAATCAGTATTACGACAGGGAGGATAACTGATATGGAAAATGTGATTTCAGAATGGTTGCGCTGCCCTGTTTGCGGAAATAAGACAAGGCTGAAAATCCGTGGGGACACAGAACTAAAATATTTTCCGCTGTTCTGTCCTAAGTGTAGACAAGAGACTTTAATCAATGTAAAACATCTGAATACCACAGTTATCAAAGAGCCAGACGCACAGACGCAGAGCCGATAACACGCAGATCAAAATGCGGTTATCGGCTCTTTTATTTTTTCTCGGATAAATATAAATACCGCTATGTCGACAAACTTTTCTTGACCTTATGGGGAAATAGCAAAGCCAAGAAAAGCCGTCAAGGGTCAAGATGAACGCTTCGCGCCCTTGACGGCTTTTCCCGTCTTTGCTCACAGGCAGACAAGAGGGCGCAAACGGAAAGACCGCTTGCGCCCTCTATCTATCATAGGTGTCTTGTGGTCATTTAGGGGTTAAAAAAGCCTTGATTTATACGGCTTTGCGGGCTCGAAAACAGAGGGGTAAGGTGTTTATATTCAATCCCTCAAAAACGGCGTTCTATTGCGTAACAAAGCGGATATACCGCATTTCGTGATATACCCGCTTTCTGTTATTACAACCTGTCTGTCAGCCGTTAAATAGTTCCTTATCCCTCTTTATCTTGCCCCAGAAATCCTCAGATATCATGTGGACGCAGCCATCCAGTATGACACCAATTTCTTTTAACGTGCTGCCAGGATGAACGAGAAACTCTCCCGCGTCTATCAGACGGATATGAGGCTTAAGAATTTCCTCGAGACATCTAAGCTCTGACGCTGTGATTCCTTCAAAGAGTCGAGTATTGGCAGCCAATTCTTTTTGCAAAATCATTGTGTTTTCTCCCGTTAAAAATTTTTGTGTTTTCCATTTCGGAAAATTGTTTCTTTTGCTATGATAATGCAGAAGATTTAACTTAATTATAGTATGAGCGGAGGCAGACCGCAAATAAAACGAAACAGAAAGGACCAGACAGAATGGAATTATTAAAAAGACCGCGCCGTCTGCGGGGCACAGAATTGATGAGAAAGATGGTAAGGGAGACGCGGATGAGTCAGGAGTCTCTGATCTATCCGATGTTTGTTGTAGAAGGCAGCAGGAAAAAGGAGGAAATCTCTTCCATGGAAGGCCAGTTCCGATACAGTGTCGATCAGATGCCGTATGAACTGGAGCGGGCAGCAAAAGCCGGTGTAAATCATATTCTGTTGTTTGGCATTCCAGACAGAAAAGATGAGGTTGGGAGCCAGGCATACGCGGAAGATGGAATTGTACAGAGGGCACTGAGGGAGGCAAAAAGACAGTTTCCGGATCTTCAGTATATTACCGATGTCTGCATGTGCGAATATACATCCCATGGACATTGTGGCATCTTATGCAGAAAGGATGTGGAAAATGACCGGACTTTGGAATATTTGCAGAAGATTGCGCTTTCCCATGTGCAGGCGGGCGCTGATATGGTGGCCCCTTCCGATATGATGGACGGCCGGGTACGCGCCATCCGCGGAATACTCGACCAAAATGGGTATGAGAATGTCCCAATCTTGTCTTATGCAGTAAAATATGCGTCCGGATTTTACGGACCGTTCCGGGATGCCGCAGAATCAGCTCCTGCTTTTGGAGACAGGCAGACATACCAGATGGATTTTCATAATAGCCGGGAAGGAATCAGAGAGGCTATTTTGGATGTGGAAGAGGGAGCGGACATCGTCATGGTAAAACCAGCGATGTCATATCTTGATATGGTATCAAAAGTCCGTGAGGCAGTCAAAGTACCGGTAGCGGCCTACAGTGTAAGCGGAGAATATGCCATGGTAAAAGCGGCGTCAAAAAATAACTGGATAGATGAAGAGAAGATCATGTGTGAGATGGCAGTAGCCGCATACCGTGCAGGGGCACAGATTTATATTAGCTATTATGCAAAAGAGTTGGCGAAATGTATGACAGAGGGGAAAATAGGATAAGATAGGGGGAAATAAGATTATCAAAATTAGCACTCACTACTTGACAGTGCTAACAATAAGTGTTATTGTTATATTGTTGGTAGAACAGAAAACAAATAAAATTCAAAAAAGATAGAGATTCGTAAGGAGGAGTGCAGTATGAATATCAATAAATTCACACAGAATTCTATGCTTGCGGTACAAGGTTGCGAGAAAGTCGCAGACGAATACGGTCACCAGGAGATCGAGCAGGAGCACCTGCTTTATTCTTTATTGACACAGGATGAAAGCCTTATTTTAAAACTGATGGAAAAAATGGGTATTTCAAAAGAACTGATCGTAAACCGCGTGGAAGAATCACTGAGGAAGCGGCCAAAAGTCCAGGGCGGACAGGTCTTTATCGGTCAGTATCTGAACAAGGTACTGATCCACGCAGAAGACGAGGCAAAACAGATGGGAGACGAATATGTATCAGTAGAACATATTTTTCTCGCCCTTATCAAATATGCAAATAAAGAAATCAAACAAATTTTCCGGGAACTTGGCATTACAAGAGAAGGCTTTTTAAAAGTGCTTTCCGAAGTCCGCGGAAACCAGAGGGTTACGACAGACAATCCAGAAGCGACATACGACACGTTGAACAAGTACGGGTATGATCTCGTGGAACGGGCAAAAGAGCAGAAATTGGACCCTGTCATCGGAAGAGACGCCGAGATCCGAAATGTGGTAAGGATTCTTTCACGTAAAACGAAAAACAATCCGGTTTTGATCGGAGAACCTGGAGTAGGTAAGACTGCAGTTGTCGAAGGGCTGGCACAGAGAATTGTTCGAGGAGATGTGCCGGAAGGTCTGAAAGATAAACAGCTCTTTGCTTTGGATATGGGCGCCCTTGTTGCAGGAGCGAAATACAGAGGAGAATTCGAGGAGAGACTCAAAGCAGTTCTGGAAGAAGTCAAAAACAGTGAGGGACAGATTATCCTCTTCATTGATGAACTTCACACGATCGTAGGTGCAGGGAAAACAGACGGGGCCATGGACGCGGGAAATATGTTAAAGCCAATGCTTGCAAGGGGAGAACTTCATTGTATCGGTGCGACTACACTGGATGAATACAGGGAGTACATTGAGAAAGATGCCGCTTTGGAAAGACGATTCCAGCCGGTAATGGTAGACGAGCCGAGTGTGGAAGATGCCATCTCTATTTTGAGAGGGCTGAAAGAACGGTATGAAGTATTTCACGGTGTAAAGATTACGGACGGCGCGCTTGTTGCAGCCGCAACTTTGTCCAATCGGTATATATCAGACAGATTCCTCCCGGACAAAGCCATTGACCTTGTAGACGAGGCATGTGCACTGATCAAGACAGAATTGGATTCCATGCCGACCGAACTCGATGAACTGAGACGGAGGACAATGCAGCTGGAGATCGAGGAGGCTGCCCTCAAAAAAGAAGATGACCGATTAAGCCGTGAACGGCTGGAAAAACTTCAGCAGGAACTGGCGGAAAACAGAGAAGAATTCGCCAAAAAGAAAGCACAGTGGGATAACGAGAAAAACTCCCTGGAGAGAGTACACCGACTGCGGGAAGAGATCGAAAATGTCAACCAGGAAATCCAAAAAGCTCAGAGTTCCTATGATCTGGAAAAAGCAGCAGAACTCCAATATGGACGTCTTCCGCAGCTGAAAAAACAGCTGGAAGAAGAAGAAAATAAAGTAAAAGACGAAGATCTCTCCCTTGTCCATGAAAGCGTGACTGACGAAGAGATTGCCAAAATCGTATCCCGGTGGACGGGTATTCCGGTTGCAAAACTGAATGAAAGCGAAAGAAGCAAGACACTGCATCTGGATCAGCAGCTTCACAAGCGTGTGATCGGGCAAGATGAAGGTGTAACAAAAGTAACAGAAGCCATCATCCGGTCAAAGGCAGGCATCAAAGATCCGTCGAAACCAATCGGCTCCTTCCTGTTCCTCGGACCAACCGGAGTAGGGAAAACCGAATTGGCCAAGGCACTTGCAGAAAGCCTGTTTGACGATGAAAGCAACATGGTACGTATCGATATGAGCGAATACATGGAAAAATATTCTGTGTCCAGACTTATCGGAGCCCCTCCGGGATATGTAGGATACGATGAAGGTGGACAGCTGACAGAGGCGGTAAGAAGAAAACCATATTCTGTCGTACTCTTCGATGAAGTGGAAAAAGCACATCCGGATGTGTTCAATGTACTTCTGCAAGTACTTGATGACGGACGGATTACAGATTCCCAGGGACGCACAGTAGATTTCAAAAATACGATTCTGATCATGACATCAAATATCGGATCCGCCTATCTACTGGAAGGAATCGATGAAGAAGGAAATATCAAACCAGAAAATGAACAATATGTCATGAATGACCTGAAAGCCCACTTCCGCCCGGAATTCTTAAACAGACTCGACGAAATCATTATGTTTAAACCACTTACAAAAGCAGATATAACTCAGATCATCGATCTCCTTTTGACAGATGTCAATAAACGTCTGGCAGACAGAGAACTAAAAATCGAACTGACAAAAGCAGCAAAACAACATATCGTAGACGGCGGCTACGAACCAATGTACGGTGCAAGGCCGATGAAACGATACCTGCAAAAATACGTAGAGACACTGGCTGCAAAACTCATCCTGGAAGGCAATGTAGGAACCGGAGAAACCATCATCATCGATGAACAAAACGGAGAACTGACGGCCAAGACAGGGGGACGTGTTCCGGCTCAAAGGTACACGATGTAAAATTCAGACAATTTCAATAAACCGCGCAAAATCAAGCTTTATAGGGGGACGTGTTCCAAATTATAGGAACACGTCCCCCGTTTAAATATTTATAGAAAATCCTTTTAACAATGGATGTTTATAGGAAATAGCGATTAGTGTAAATTTGATATTTGTGTTAGGTTATTAGTAGAATTGTTTGACAAAGGGTGGAGTGTGTGCTGATTCGTGATTTTTTATGTTTTTCTGGAGGGTCTGAGGAGGAGGTAATGCAGCTGATCCGTATGAAGCGGCTGCCGATTCCAGACATTTATACAGAGTGTGAATGGATTGTGAGGTTTGCCATGATGGAGAGGAACAGAAGTGGCAAGCCGTTTTGTACTGTGCCGTTTGACCATACTTTGGAGGCGCAGGCGATGGGAGGGCGAGTCAGATATGGCGATGGGACAGCTGGCCCGAGGGCGTGTGATTATATCTGTCAGTCTCTTGAGGAGGTGGAAAAGCTTCCAGGGATAGACATTGAGAATGGCAGGATGAGAGAGACGTTGGAGGCAGGAAGGATTCTTCGGGAATCGGGATATGAGGTGCTTTTTCAGATTTCGGGACCTTTTACTATATGTAATACACTGATTGACATAAAATCTATTTTCAAGGGTATCCGGAAGGAGCCAAACAGGATGGAGAAGCTGTTTGGCTGGATGGAGGCGGAGCTTTTGGGGCTGATCGGTGCGGTTCGCAGATCAGGAGTGCGTTTTTTCAGCTATGCGGATTCAGCCGGTGGCATGAGAATACTTGGACCTCATATGATGGAGTGGGCCACAGAGTATTTTACCTATGGATTTCTGAAAAAATCGGAGGAGCTTTTAGGGAAGGACGGTATTATGATGTTGTGTCCTCAGACAGCCTATGCCCTTAAAGATATGGGATATGCGCAGACCGAGGAAATCACGCTCCCGGAGACGATGAGTTATGGAAATGCATGCCTTTTTTTGCCGGGGAGAGCAAAATTTGTGGGTCAGATTTGTATCAACCGCCAGAACCAGATTTTGGAAGACAGGAAGATACAGACGATTGCATTGAAATGATCACACTAATATCAGTATTAAAGTACAATGGGAGGATTAGCATGAGTTTAAAAGAAGAATTGTTAAAGAGAATGTCTGACGGGGTTGTTGATATGGAAGAAGACGAGGTCGCGGAGGCAGCACAGGAGTTTATTGACTCGGGTTTCCCTGCATTTGAAGGGATCATGAACGGATTGATCGATGGAATGAACCGGACCAGTGTCCTGTTTGAGGAGGAGGAATACTTTGTGACGGATGTTCTTCTTTGTTCTGACGCCATGTATGCAGGGCTCAATGTCCTTAAACCGTATCTTCCGGAGGAGTCCGGGGATAATAAGAAAAAGGCGGTCATCGGCGTCGTGGAGGGCGATACCCACGATATTGGGAAAAATCTTGTGAAAATTATGATGGAGACAGCTGGATTTCAGATGATCGATCTTGGGAGAGATGTGCCTTTACAGAAATTTGTAGATACAGCAAAAGAAGAACAGGCAGATCTTGTATGTCTTTCCACTTTAATGACGACTACGATGGGAGGCATGAAGACGGTAATCGAATTGCTGAAAGACGCAGGGATACGGGATCAGGTAAAAGTTATGGTTGGTGGAGGACCGGTTTCCCAAAGTTTTGCAGCTAAGATCGGCGCGGATGGATATTCTCAAAACGCTGTGGAGGCAGTGAGGCTTGCCAAAGACCTTCTGCAGACGGCATCGTAGAACAATGGAGGGAAAGGGGAGAGGAAATGCTGACACCAAAGGAAAGACTTCATACTGTTTTGGAAGGAAACAAAGCGGACAGGCCTCCGTGTATCTGTCCAGGCGGAATGATGAATATGATTACAGAGGAGCTGATGCAGACAGTACGGATTTACCTTCCGGAAGCGCACACAGATGCGCAGAAAATGGCAGGACTTGCAAAAGCGGTCTACGAACAAGGATGTTTTGAAAATTATGGAGTGCCGTTTTGCATGACAATAGAGGCAGAGGAGATGGGTGCAAAAGTGAATCTTGGATCCAGAATCTATGAACCGCACGTCACGGGATATGTCATTGATACTGTCAGTGATTATGGAAAACTTCCGGAGATAGACTTGTCCAAAGGACGGGTAAAAGTAGTGCTGGATGCCAT
Organism: Sellimonas sp.; assembly: GCF_047234585.1. NCBI lineage: Bacteria > Bacillati > Bacillota > Clostridia > Lachnospirales > Lachnospiraceae > Sellimonas > Sellimonas sp. Next base: position 11,180 of record NZ_JBKSWG010000033.1, read on the forward strand.
TCGTATCCTCAAAGAAGAGGGAGATGTGCCGGTTGTAGGAAATCTGACCGGACCAGTCAGTACGGCAAGCTCTGTCATGGAGCCAGTCGTTTTTTATAAAGAGATGAGAAAGAAAAATCAGGAAACACATGCAATTCCGACAGGGCTTTGGCATTGCTGTGGACATCGGTACAACGACAGTGGTAACAGAACTTGTAAATATGAAAGATGGGATGATCCTGGCCCAAGATTCCATGATCAACCCTCAAAAACAGTTCGGGCTTGATGTGCTTACACGCATTACCTATGAGTATGATCATCCGGACGACGGCGTGGGCAAACTACAGAAAGCGATCGTGGATGCGCTGAATCATATGATTGAAAATATGTGTACAAAGGCCGGCGTTTTCCCGGAAAATATAGCGGAGATCGACGTGGCGGCAAATTGTACGATGCTGCACATGCTTTTGGGAATTGACGCAAGACAAATCGGTCATGCACCGTACCAGCCGGTTTTTAAAGAGGCACAGACGATAAAAGCACAAAAAATCGGAATCCGTGCAGGGAAGGAGACCATCCTTTACTGTCTGCCGTCAGTATCGTCCTATATCGGGGCGGATATCGTCGCGGGAGCTTATGTATGCGGACTGCAAAAAGAGAAGGAAAATGTCCTGTTTATCGATATTGGCACAAACGGAGAAATCGTGTTGGCATCCGGCGGCAAACTTCTCTCCTGTTCCTGTGCAGCTGGACCAGCACTGGAAGGAATGAATATTACATGCGGAATGAGAGCTGCCGACGGGGCGATAGAGGAGGTTCACATAGAGCAAGGAGGAGTAAAGGTACAGGTCATCGGCGGGGAATCTCCAGAAGGTTTTTGCGGAAGCGGGATCCTGTCTGTCATGAAAGAGCTGCTTCGTACGGGGATTGTAAAAAAAGAAGCGATTTCGGATTCGGATTTCCGCTCGTCTCTTATACGTCTGAACGGAACAAAAAGGGAGTTTATAATAAATCATGATCCGGAAATTTTTGTCACGCAAGGTGACATTCGCCAGATACAGCTGGCCAAAGGAGCGATTCTTTCTGGATTTTTGGTACTTCTAAACCGGGCCGGGATTTCCATGGAAGAGCTCTCAAAGGTTCTGATCGCCGGACAATTCGGAGCACATCTTCCTGCAGAATCTCTTGTTGGTACAGGCATCTTGCCTGAATTTGTCAAAGACAAGATCATCTATGTGGGAAATTCTTCCAAAACCGGGGCGTACATGACACTGATGTCAGCGAAGGCAAAAAGAGAAATAGAAATATTGGCAGAGGATATCAGCTATATGGAACTGGCAGAGACGGAAAATTATGAGAGATTGTTTACGGAGAGTATGATCTTTCCGGGGAAAGGACGGGAAAAGTGGAAAAGATGATAAGAGCAGAAAAATATACAGCGGATCAGATGACTCCAAAGGAGCGAAAGCAGGCTACGGAAGAAAAAAGCTCAATAGATCGTCTTCCGGTCATTCCCTTTATAGGAGAGATTACAGGGGAACTGACAGGTACAACAACGGATGAATACTGGCACGATGCGAAGAAGATGGCAATGTCGGAAATAGCGGCATTCAACAGGCTAGGTCACGATGAACTGAGCTGCGGGCCAAATACGATCGGGATTTCGGAGGGACTGGGAGCAGAAATCTGTTATCCGAAAGAAGGAATGCCTTATTTTTCCGGCAGGTTTCTGACAGATTACAAAATGTTGGATCAAATGGAGCCGCTGCGGACAGACTCGGAAAGAATGAAGTTCTTCCGGGAAGCAGGAGAACAGATCCGGGATGCCGCAGATGGGATTGTGGACGTCTGCCCAAGTATCGGGGGCCCGTTTACGATCGCGGCTAATCTTCGAGGGTGTGAGTATTTTCTGAGAGACTGCAGAAAGGAGCCGGAGATGGTACACCGGCTTTTGCGCATCGTGACAGACAGCATGAAAAATGCCATTGATATGATTTCCGGGTATGCAGATGGGTTCCGAATGGCAGATCCGGTGGCGTCGCCGGCACTGATCTCGCCGAAATATTTCCGGGAATTTGCGTTCCCGTACCTGAAAGAACTCATGGAGTATGGGTTTCAGAAAATCGGACAAAGGCCCTCTTTGCATATCTGCGGAAATACGTACAAAGTATGGGGATATTTTCGGGAAATGCCGATACGTGCCATCAGCCTTGACAATATCATGGATCTTGCGAAGGCCAAAGAAGAACTGGGACATCAGATGATTCTTATGGGAAACATAGATCCGGTAGGAATCATCCTGCAGGGGACAAAAAGCGAGCTGCAGCAGGAGATCCGGCGAGAAGCCGGAATCGCAAAAGACAGTGAAAAAGGCTATATCATGGCCAGTGGATGTGATGTTCCATACCAGACAGATTGGAAGAAATTAGATATCTGGATGGATGAAGTAAGAAAGCTTACATTATGATAATAATGATAATAGAAAACACCTATAAGACCATAAAAAATAACGATTTGCTAACAAGAGGAAGAAATAACTATAATAGTGTCTAAGCAAAACGTGATGAATTAAAGGAGGAGAATGATGAAAAAGAAAATGATCAGTGTACTTCTGTGCGCTGCAATGGTAAGCGGTCTTTTGGCAGGATGCGGCGGTAAATCAGAAGATAAGGGGAAAGATGGGAAAGAGAAAATCTCCATGTGGGTGCCTGCACTTGACGACGCTGTGGAAGAAAACTGGACACCGCTTTTGGAGAAATTCGAAAAGGAAAATAACTGTGAGATTGACATGGAAGTGCTTCCTTGGGAAAACTATGAAGAGAAATGGGCTACAGGAGCCGCTTCCCAGGATTTGCCGGATATCGGATACATGTATGCGGAAATGTTCCCAACATACATTGATTCAGGGGCGGTAGCTGACATGAGTGAATATATTACTGATGAAGACAAAGAAGAATACCTGTACCTGGATCACGGATACATGATGGACGGGCAGTATGGCTTTCCGGTTGTGACAGGGGTTCCGTTTGTTTTGTACTACAATGAAGATATCCTGAATGAGCTGGGAGAGCAGCCGCCGGAAACATGGGAAGATTTCAAGCGGATCTGCGAAAAAGCGACGAAAGATACTGACGGAGACGGAAAGATCGATCAGTACGGCTATGCGGTCGGATTCAACAATGGAAGCATGAATATGCTGTATCTTTTGAACGCTTACTTTTACAGCCTTCTGTGGCAGTCAGGCACAGATATCTACAATGACGATCTGAAGAGTGTGAAGTTTAATGACGAAGCGGGAGTAGAGGCGGCGGAGTTTTTCCTGAGCCTGAAACCATACATGCCGGAAAACTTTATGTCCCTTGCGGCGGAGGATGCATTTTCCACCATTTTTGGGCAGGGAAAAGCGGCATTTGGAGTGACGCGTTCCTCATCTATCCAGGAAGGATTGTTTAAAGAATCATATCCGAATCTGAACTGGAATTATGTGACGTCATTGAAAAATAAAGATTATGGCACATTCGGGGCGACAGACTGTATGACGCTGTCTTCTCAGGCAGAAAATCCAGAACTTTGCATGAAACTGATCAAATATATCACAGGTTCTGAATTTATGACAGAATACCACAAAATCGCTTCCGGCGCTCCTCTCACAAAGAGTGAGCCGTATCAGGGAGATGAAAAGATGGAACGGATCGTTACAGAAGACCGCGACAAATATCGCCCGCTTCAGGTAGGACCTTGTGGTAGCGATATCCTCACAAACCTTGCATCCGAGCTTCAGGCTATGATGGAAGGAAAGAAAGACGCAAAGACCGCCATGGATGATGCGGCAGAATATGGGGATGCGGCGCTGGAAGAATACTGGGCAGATAAAGAGTAGTGTAAAGGAGATATGATGAAAAAACAGAGAAAATTCTGGAGAAGTATAGCGCCATACGGATATGTGATGCCGATCAGCCTGATTCTTCTGACTTTTGTGGTTGCCTCCCTTGTGATTTCGGTTATTTTCAGTTTTATGAAATATAACTTGCTGCTGCCGCCGGAATTTCTGGGGCTGGAAAATTATAAAAGACTTCTGACAGATGAGAAAATGCACCTTGCTTTAGGAAACACACTAAAGATCATGATCATGGTGGTTCCGCTTCAGGTCGTGCTTTCTGTTCTTTTTGCCACGCTGATCGCGGCAAGAAAGAACAGTCTGGCAGGAAAGATTGCAAAAGCGGCGATTTTTATCCCTGTTATTTCATCGAGCGCAGTTGTAGGGACAGTGTGGAAAACAATGTTAAACGGAAGAAACCCTGTGATCCAGGGTTTCTTCTCTGCGTTCGGAATTGACACGGGCATGCTCCTTGGCAGCAGTACAACAGCGATCATTACAGTGGCAATGATCATGGTGTGGAAAAATTTTGGATACTATATGGTACTGAACCTGGCTTCTCTTACTGCGATCCCAGACAGCTATTATGAGGCGGCAAAAGTGGACGGCGGAGGGGTAATGCAAAGATTTATCCATATTACGCTCCCTCTTCTGAAACCAGCCATCATCATGGATGTTTTTTTAAGCGTTGTCATGTCGCTTCAGAGCTTTGACCTGATCTATACGATGACAGGGGGAGGTCCGTCCAACTCCACTTTGACGATGGTCATGTACGCGTATGACCAGACATTTCAGAACGGGAAAGCGGGATATGCCATGGCAGTATCCAATCTTCTGTTTCTGATCGTCCTTTCCCTTCTTATGCTGCAAAAAGGGTTCATGAAGCGGGAAGCTTCGGAAATATAGGAGGATGAGAACATGAAAAAAAGAATTCCAAAAGTAATCTGCGATGTACTGCTGCTCGTGACAGCGCTGTTCTGCGTACTCCCTTTTGTATACATGATCCTCATGTCTTTGAAGAGTACGCTGAACGCATATGATTTTTCCTTTTCCCTTTCCGACGTCACATTTCAGCACTATGTAAAGATATTTACCACAGGCCATTTCTTCCGGTATTTTATGAACAGTGTCATCGTGGCGTTAGGAGGAGTCGCATTGGCGTTATTGTGCAGTTCCCTTGCCGGTTATTCGTTTGCGAAACTTAAATTCAAAGGAAACGATAAGATTTTTCTTTTTCTGATGATGACAATGATTGTTCCGTCAGAAGTGATCATTGTACCCCTTTACCTGATCATTCGGGGATTCGGATGGATCAACACGTTCAAAGCCCTGATTTTGCCGCTGCCGACAGCTTTTGGCGTTTTCATCATGAGACAGGCGATACTGGGCGTGCCCAAAGAGCTGATCGAATCCGCAAAAATCGATGGAGCAGGGGATGTGAAAATACTGTGGAAAGTAATCCTTCCGCTTGTCAAGTCATCCATGCTGACACTTGCGATCTTTACGTTTGTCGGTGCGTGGAACAACTTCTTATGGCCGCTCGTATCGACGACACAGTCTGAGATGAGGACGCTGCCGATTGCTGTAAGCTCTATGAAAACGGCGTATGATACGGATATGGGGTTAGTTATGGCAGGGGCTGCCGTGACCTTCCTTCCACCGTTTATTTTCTATCTGATCTTGCAGTCCAAGTTCCAGGAAGGGATTACGATGAGCGGAATGAAAGGGTAGGAACATGCTCCACAATCTTGCAAAAGGCATTAAATGTGTACTGGATATGCACTTTGTAGGCTTCATCTTCGGTCATGGAAATTTCCCCTCTCTGATAATAGTGCGGGGCGACAGCACTCCTTGATGTCGCCCCATGATTGCCTACCAGCAAAGTCGGGCGGGACTGTCAACGACGGCGCGAAGCGCCGTTCATTTTCTAAATCTGGTGTACTTTGCTTGCTTTCCCATTTAGAAACAGCTTGTCTTGAAACACCGACTTTATCTGCAAGATCCTCTTGTGATATTCCTTTTGTTTTTCTTAACCTTGCACGCACTCAAATATTTTAGAGATTTCCCGCCCCTCTCTGGATATATAAAGCGAAACGATTGATTGTATCCACTTGATACGCAGGGAAAAGGGGCATTTGTGGTTCTGAATATCTTTCCCAATGATAATGCCAACCGGTTCGCCGTCTATCTCTGCAACTCTTGTAAAGGTTTGATTGGTAAGGCAACTGTTCAAATATACTTTTGCCATTTTTGCTGCTGTTTTATGGGAACAGAAGCGGTCATATTTTCATGCTTCCCGCACCACATTTTCCAGTGCTTTCTGGTCTGTTTTCTGATACGCTCTTAAAATAATCTGTTCACTCATTCTCACGGTGTTCCTTTTCTTTTCTCTCTAAAATTGTTTTAGGTATCTCCTGATACCTTTTTAGCAAATAATCTCTTCCTTTTGTGTGCCATTTATAGGCCGTGATTGCCAGCCCGCCTATAAAAATCAATACAGCTATTCCTAAACTGTGTCTATAACCGGCTGATTCAAGAATAAAGTAACTGATAACGGACGAAACCACTGCGGCTGTAAGATAAATTCCTATGGCATATTGTTGTACCTTTGCTTCTGGCAGAGATAGAAAAAAATTATCCCATTCATCAGAGTTAAATCGAAGCTGCCTACCCTTTATCCAAAATGCTAATAGAAAAACGCCTATTGCTAACCCTTTGCATAATAGTGTTTTTAACCCTATGATTGCGATTAGAAGTAATAAATACATCGTAAATTCCCCCTTTCTGCGTTTCCCGGATTACCTGTTCCAATGCCGGACGGTCGGATTCCTCAAATTCCCGAAAGATAATGGATTCGCTCATTTTGTTCTGGTTCTGTTCTCTTCGTGACTTCCTGTTTCTGCTATAACTTTTGTCTTAGACAATCCAAACAATATCCTACCGAGTGCATGGGTTTGAACAGCGATAAATTCATTACCTGAAATACTCCCACCATGACACAATATTTCCATATTTCCACTGACACCCTGTATAAAAACGCCAGAAGATTCAAAGCCGTTTTTCAAATAAAACCGTTTCCGGGCGATCCTCTGTTCAAGGTTATGAGCAGTTTCGTCTATTTCTTCAATCAGCAGCAAGATACGCTGATTCTCATACTGTCTGCATATTTTACCGAGTATTTTGCTACCGGTTCCTTTACTGCGTATCTGATTTGAAACAGCTAAATATTCAACCAAAATCATATCGTGATAAGGGATAAGCACAATAAATCCGGCGACAACACCGTTTTCCGACGCTACGCAAATTTCCGATTTTTCTTTTCGGACAGCACGTTTTAAGAGAAAAAACGGCTTTCTTTCCGCTTTTGGAAAGGCTTCCAGATAGATGTTTTTTACATCACTCCATTGGTTCTGACAAATCCTTTTTATCTCCATGACCCATACTCCTTTTTATCGGCAAACTGTTTGTTCTTTCTTTCCACATGAAGTATAATCCCATCTTTGACAGTTGAAAAGAAAAATGAGTGCCACAATCCATGAA
>NZ_JBKSWG010000034.1:0-672 GCF_047234585.1 Sellimonas sp.
AAATATTGAATTTTCAAGGTGCGAAGCCCATTTTAGATATGGGAAGTCTTAGTAACGAACTGTCAACAGTCGTTCCCCACGCGGGAACGTGGATTGAAATCTACAAGTGGTTATTATATGTTAAGAGAATCGCGTCGTTCCCCACGCGGGAACGTGGATTGAAATTTACATCTTGGCCTACACAGTGGGGAGAGACCTAGTCGTTCCCCACGCGGGAACGTGGATTGAAATCCTTAAAATATCATCTTCAATCAGTTCCACTTCAGTCGTTCCCCACGCGGGAACGTGGATTGAAATAGATTAAAGATGTTTATCTGAGAACTCTGGATCTTTGTCGTTCCCCACGCGGGAACGTGGATTGAAATTGGATTAATTTGCATTGCAAATAGCGGATGTGAGTCGTTCCCCACGCGGGAACGTGGATTGAAATAATCAGAAAAAGGCGATTACTACAGGGACCGTCAGTCGTTCCCCACGCGGGAACGTGGATTGAAATCTCTGGATGATCGTTATATTGGCGATGTTTAATGTCGTTCCCCACGCGGGAACGTGGATTGAAATTTAGAAAAATGTATAGGATATGTCATGGAAGATGTCGTTCCCCACGCGGGAACGTGGATTGAAATTTGGAACGTTTCTACCTGCTCTCGTTTCCTCTGGGTCGTTCCCCAC
>NZ_JBKSWG010000034.1:772-16532 GCF_047234585.1 Sellimonas sp.
GCGGGAACGTGGATTGAAATAGTATCCGGTACACCGGATTGATGATACAGGATGCCGTCGTTCCCCACGCGGGAACGTGGATTGAAATCCAAAAGGCAGGCAGCACATGGATGGAGAATATGTCGTTCCCCACGCGGGAACGTGGATTGAAATAGTATCCGGTACACCGGATTGATGATACAGGATGCGTCGTTCCCCACGCGGGAACGTGGATTGAAATAGAGATTTATGAAAGAAAGTTAATGTTTGTTACGTCGTTCCCCACGCGGGAACGTGGATTGAAATTGTCAACCCATATTTGCAACATTTTTTTGTTTTTGTCGTTCCCCACGCGGGAACGTGGATTGAAATAGTTCTGCTAACTGTCGCTCTTTTTCCTTAATCTGTCGTTCCCCACGCGGGAACGTGGATTGAAATCGTCCTCGCCCCTTTGGCTTACACTGTACGCCGGTCGTTCCCCACGCGGGAACGTGGATTGAAATCGTGATATACGCCGCATCCGGATGTCTTGGATCCGTCGTTCCCCACGCGGGAACGTGGATTGAAATTGATTATTTTACTTGTAATAATCGTGATCGGTGCCGTCGTTCCCCACGCGGGAACGTGGATTGAAATATTTCGATGGAAAACTCACACTCTGCGTCAAAGGCGTCGTTCCCCACGCGGGAACGTGGATTGAAATCGTCCTCGCCCCTTTGGCTTACACTGTACGCCGTGTCGTTCCCCACGCGGGAACGTGGATTGAAATTGTAGTATTGACTTCACAAGTACAATCATAAACCGTCGTTCCCCACGCGGGAACGTGGATTGAAATATATTGGTATAAGATTGATACGCAGCCCCATACGTCGTTCCCCACGCGGGAACGTGGATTGAAATCTCCGCATTTTCCCGGTACTCAGCTGCGGGAACTGTCGTTCCCCACGCGGGAACGTGGATTGAAATGATACACAGGTTTCGTTTTTCCTTTCCCGACTTTCGTCGTTCCCCACGCGGGAACGTGGATTGAAATAGGTTTTTTAAGGTTTTCTGCTCCGATCGATCCTGTCGTTCCCCACGCGGGAACGTGGATTGAAATTTGTCCATCAGCATCCCCTCCAATCCCGTACTTTTGTCGTTCCCCACGCGGGAACGTGGATTGAAATTGTCTCATTGGTGTAGTCATAGAAATCAATCTGGTCGTTCCCCACGCGGGAACGTGGATTGAAATCGACCGCTGCTGCAGTAAGCTGCTTTCCAACTACAGTCGTTCCCCACGCGGGAACGTGGATTGAAATTGTTGTCCCATCTACTTCCTCCGGCTTTCCGATCTGTCGTTCCCCACGCGGGAACGTGGATTGAAATATTCTGGTATTCTAATGTGTCAATAAATTCGTACGTCGTTCCCCACGCGGGAACGTGGATTGAAATCGATAATCGAGCACTCTACAACTTTGACGCTTGTCGTCGTTCCCCACGCGGGAACGTGGATTGAAATAGATACTCTTGATGGACTATGGATCTTTGCTTTTGGTCGTTCCCCACGCGGGAACGTGGATTGAAATAGCTTTGCACGATCCGCCTTTGCATCCTTCATCGTCGTCGTTCCCCACGCGGGAACGTGGATTGAAATTGCGTCCAGTACATATGTTGTCTGGAGTGATGCACGTCGTTCCCCACGCGGGAACGTGGATTGAAATCTGGCTGTCAAGATACGTCTGAATGTCATCCTTGGTCGTTCCCCACGCGGGAACGTGGATTGAAATTCCTGTTGGAAGGAAGTATTTGATTTTATCCCACAATCGTCGTTCCCCACGCGGGAACGTGGATTGAAATAACTTCACAGATTTCCAAATTTTTACCCAGCCCACTCGTCGTTCCCCACGCGGGAACGTGGATTGAAATCAGCAAACGGATCCTGCACCTCGCCGCCAGTTTCGTCGTTCCCCACGCGGGAACGTGGATTGAAATAAATCTACCTGGAAGATATCCTCTGTCAGATGCGTCGTTCCCCACGCGGGAACGTGGATTGAAATCATGTGTCCGGTTTCCAATATTCATTTTCATTTCCGTCGTTCCCCACGCGGGAACGTGGATTGAAATGCTATGAGAATGCAAAAAATACTTGCGACATCGGTCGTTCCCCACGCGGGAACGTGGATTGAAATCTTGATTTCGAAAGACGTTGCTCCCATCACATAGTCGTTCCCCACGCGGGAACGTGGATTGAAATATTAGAAAAATAGAACATCTCCACTTTCTTCCTGGTCGTTCCCCACGCGGGAACGTGGATTGAAATTCCGTCCTTAAATGTCTGCTGTACTCCGTAAATCGTCGTTCCCCACGCGGGAACGTGGATTGAAATTTGAGCCTCATCAGATGTTTTCCCCTGCTCTAAAGTCGTTCCCCACGCGGGAACGTGGATTGAAATCCCAACATCGTGTTGCTTATTTTGTACATAGGTCGTCGTTCCCCACGCGGGAACGTGGATTGAAATGGTGTTGGCTGAGGTTTCAGCCGTGACCTCTTTTGGTCGTTCCCCACGCGGGAACGTGGATTGAAATATTAAACGCGTCCTCAACAGGTAAACCCTCTTTGTCGTTCCCCACGCGGGAACGTGGATTGAAATATCTAATGTCGGCATTTAATCGCCTCCCTTAAGCCGTCGTTCCCCACGCGGGAACGTGGATTGAAATCTTTTAAAGACACTCTAAATTTGACACCACCCATGTCGTTCCCCACGCGGGAACGTGGATTGAAATTCTGTACACAATACACAAGATGCAGTCGTATACGTCGTTCCCCACGCGGGAACGTGGATTGAAATAGATTGCATTTGCATCAATAGACGATTTAAATTGTCGTTCCCCACGCGGGAACGTGGATTGAAATTTGGATAACCCTAACCATTTCCGGCCAGAGGTAGCGGTCGTTCCCCACGCGGGAACGTGGATTGAAATTCTTGTGTACTCAATAGCTGCCTTTACCATTCCGTCGTTCCCCACGCGGGAACGTGGATTGAAATTATAAACTCCTGAAGTGCTTTTATACGCTCTTTGTGTCGTTCCCCACGCGGGAACGTGGATTGAAATGCCTTGCGTTTGAATACCAGCAAAAGAAGCAAGAGTCGTTCCCCACGCGGGAACGTGGATTGAAATATCCGGAAAGAAAGCATTTTTCTCGGCTATCGGTGTCGTTCCCCACGCGGGAACGTGGATTGAAATCGGATGAATGCGAGTTTAATTATAGCGTCATTGGTCGTTCCCCACGCGGGAACGTGGATTGAAATTATACCTAAATTCAAAGGAGATGATGTTATGTGGGTCGTTCCCCACGCGGGAACGTGGATTGAAATATACCGCTTATGCAAACAGCCCGGACGGCACGGAAGTCGTTCCCCACGCGGGAACGTGGATTGAAATCGCGTTTGTACAGTCCCGATCCGCGCTGGATGTGGTCGTTCCCCACGCGGGAACGTGGATTGAAATAGCCTCATGTACCACGGTGCATCATGCGTCCAGTGTCGTTCCCCACGCGGGAACGTGGATTGAAATAATGCAGGGACTTGCAGACTACAATAAACAGACAGGGTCGTTCCCCACGCGGGAACGTGGATTGAAATTCTTTCCGATCCGCAATTTGCCCAATGGCCAGCCTGGTCGTTCCCCACGCGGGAACGTGGATTGAAATATGATCTCCGCCATTACTCAGCTTCCATTATGCATGTCGTTCCCCACGCGGGAACGTGGATTGAAATTTATCCAACCCTGCCTATCGGTATTTGATTCTAGTCGTTCCCCACGCGGGAACGTGGATTGAAATTGACAAAACAGATCGCGGAAAGTGAGGATAAGACTCGTCGTTCCCCACGCGGGAACACAAGTATGAATTGAAATTTATTTGAATATAACATCGTCATACAGGGAAATGCCCTTGTGTGTACACTGAAAATGAAGAGGAGTGAATCAAAGGGGATGCAAAATCAGAAGAGAAATTATCAAAAAGAACTGGATCGGTATCTTGAAATGCTGCAGGCTGAAGGACGTGTACCGTCACTTTTGCTGCACAGCTGCTGTGGACCGTGCAGCAGTTATGTCATGGAATACCTGTCACAGTATTTTCATATTACGGTATTTTATTATAACCCGAATATTACAGAGAGAGAGGAATACGATAAGCGTGCCGCTGAACAGAGACGTTTGATCACACAAATGAACGAAAGCTTTCTTCATCCAGTAGAGTTTCTGGAAGGAGAATACGATGCGTCCTCCTTTTTTGAGATGGCAAAAGGGATGGAACAGATTCCGGAAGGAGGAGAACGTTGTTTTCGGTGTTACGAAATGCGGCTTAGAAAGACGGCCCAGGAGGCAAGAAAGAGAGGGTTTGACCTTTTTACGACTACTCTCAGCATCAGTCCAATGAAAAATGCAGCGAAACTAAATGAAATCGGAGAAAAGATCCAGGAGGAAGAAGGGGTCTCTTATCTTTTTTCCGATTTTAAAAAGAAAAACGGGTATAAGCGCTCAGTAGAACTTTCCGGGGAATATGGGATGTACAGACAGGACTACTGCGGATGCGTGTTTTCCAAAAGAGACCGAAGAAAAGCTTTACAAACAGAAAAAAATTTGGTAAATTAAATTTTAATAGTTTACTGCATTAAATTACAAAGGAACGGAGAAATGATATGGCACAGTTATGGGGCGGGCGCTTTACGAAAGAGACCGACCAGATGGTGTACGATTTTAATGCATCGATCGGGTTTGATAAGCGCCTTTACAGACAAGATATAGAAGGCAGCCGGGCACATGTGAAAATGCTCGGAAAGCAGGGGATTTTGACTCAGGAGGAAGTGGAAGCGATCCTTTCCGGTCTCGACAGTATTTTAGAAGATGTGGAGAGCGGCAGGCTCCCGATCACAAACCAGTACGAGGACATTCACAGTTTTGTGGAGGCAAATCTCATTGAAAGGATAGGAGATGCCGGGAAGAAGCTGCATACCGGAAGAAGCCGAAACGATCAGGTGGCTTTGGATATGAAGCTGTATGTAAGAGAAGAAGTAAAAAGGACGGACGGACTTTTGAAAGATCTTCTTCAGGAGTTGCTTGCGATCATGGAGGGAAATCTGAGTACATATATGCCTGGATTTACCCATCTGCAGAAAGCGCAGCCGATCACACTTGCCCACCATATGGGGGCGTATTATGAGATGTTCAGGCGAGACCGTACGAGACTTTCAGACATTTACAGACGTATGAATGTCTGTCCTCTTGGAAGCGGAGCGCTTGCCGGGACAACGTATCCGCTGGACAGGGAGTACACAGCAGAACTTCTTGGGTTTGCCGGGGCCACGCTCAACAGCATGGATTCTGTGTCTGACAGGGACTATCTGATTGAATATCTGGCGGCACTTTCCACAATTATGATGCATCTGAGCCGATTTTCTGAGGAGATCATCCTTTGGAATTCCAATGAATACCGTTTTGTAGAGATTGATGATGCCTACAGTACCGGAAGCAGTATCATGCCGCAGAAGAAGAACCCGGATATTGCGGAACTCGTCAGAGGAAAGACTGGACGTGTATACGGAGCGCTGATGTCGCTTCTGACGACAATGAAGGGGATACCGCTTGCGTATAATAAGGATATGCAGGAAGATAAGGAAATGGCATTCGATGCCATTGATACAGTGCAGATGTGTCTTCCTCTTTTTACTGGCATGATCGCTACGATGAAATTTCAGAATAGTGTAATGGAAGAAAGTGCGAAAAAAGGTTTTACCAATGCCACAGATGCGGCAGACTATCTCGTTAACCGCGGCGTACCGTTTCGGGATGCCCATGGCATTATCGGAAAACTTGTCCTTCTTTGTATAGAGAAAGGATGTGCGCTGGATGATCTGAGTATGGAAGAATACAAAGAGGCAAGTCAGGTGTTTGAGGAGGATATCTACGAGGCAATCAGCATGGAGACATGTGTGGGCAAGCGTCTGACAAAAGGGGCTCCGGGCATGGAAGCTATGCAGGAGGCAATCCGTATATATAGAGAAGAATTGGAAAGAGACTAGGAGGACAGACAACATGGAAAAGAAATTGAGAGTTGGAATTTTAGGGGCAACCGGGATGGTAGGACAGAGGTTTATCTCTCTTCTGGAAGATCATCCGTGGTATGAAGTGGTAACTGTGGCAGCAAGCCCGCGATCCGCAGGAAAGACATACGAGGAGGCTGTTGGAGACCGCTGGAAAATGGCAAAACCAATGCCGGAAGGGGTTAAAAAACTCATCGTACATAATGTCAACGAAGTGGAAGAAGTAGCATCCACTGTGGACTTTGTTTTCAGCGCTGTCGATATGACAAAAGAAGAAATCCGTGCGATAGAGGATGCCTATGCCAAGACAGAGACTCCGGTCGTATCAAACAACAGTGCACATCGCTGGACGCCGGATGTACCGATGGTCATCCCGGAAGTAAACCCGGAACATTTTGATGTGATCGAAGCACAGAAAAAGCGTCTCGGTACGACAAGAGGTTTTGTAGCAGTAAAACCAAACTGTTCCATCCAAAGCTACGCTCCGGTACTCACAGCGTGGAAAGAATTTGAACCGACACAGGTTGTTGCGACGACGTATCAGGCAATTTCGGGCGCAGGAAAGACATTTCACGATTGGCCGGAAATGGTAGAAAACATTATTCCGTATATCGGCGGAGAGGAAGAAAAAAGTGAGCAGGAACCTCTTAGAATCTGGGGGAAAGTAGTGGACGGAAAAATTGAAAAGGCCACGAGTCCTCTCATCACAACACAGTGTATTCGAGTGCCTGTATTGGACGGACATACGGCAGCAGTCTTTGTTAATTTTAGGAAGAAACCAACGAAAGAAGAGCTCATCGAAAAGCTTGTGACATTCAAAGGGCTTCCACAGGAACTTTCACTTCCGAGTGCACCGAAACAGTTCATCCAGTATCTGGAAGAAGACAATCGCCCGCAGGTAAAACTGGATGTAGATTTTGAAAATGGAATGGGAATTTCAGTGGGACGTCTGAGAGAAGATACGCTTTTTGATTACAAGTTTGTAGGCTTGTCACACAATACAGTAAGGGGTGCGGCAGGAGGAGCGATCCTCTGCGCAGAGACATTGACAGCAAAAGGATTTATTCAGGCGAAATAAGATATGGAAAAGGGACGGGTATGTACAAATACGCCGTCCCTCATTGCATCTCAGGGACAAAGCGTGTAAAATGGACATAGAAAAAAGTTATTACCGATAGGAAAAGGAGCAAGGGGTTATGGATAACGAAATGCTGAATTATACCCAAAACAGAGAACTGTCGTGGCTGAAATTCAACAAGAGAGTGCTTGAGGAGGCACAGGATACGGATGTCCCTCTGATGGAGCGACTGAAGTTTGTGGCGATCTTTACGAGTAATCTGGATGAATTTTTTATGATTCGTGTGGGAAGTCTCTACGACATGTCGTTCATGAAAGAACAGAACATCGACAAGCGTTCGGGACTTACGCCTCAGCAGCAGCTGGACAGGATTTACGAAGAGGTGGCGCCTCTTTACAAGGAACGTGATAAGACATACTCGGATATCAAAAAACAGCTCAATCCGTACGGAATCTGCGGGCTGTCTTTCAAAGAGCTGGAGGCGATGGAGAAGAAGTATGTAAAGAAATATTTCAAAGAGCAGATCTTGCCCGTACTTTCTCCGCAAATTGTGGATGCCAACCACCCATTTCCTCATCTTTTAAACAAAGAGATTTATGCGGTGGCGGACTTAAAGAGAGACGGACAGAAGATGCTTGGAATTGTTCCGGTGCCGCAGTATATTTCGGATATTCTGTACCTGCCGGGACATGATATCCGCTATATCCGAATGGAGAAGATCCTTGTGGAATATATGGAGCTGATCTTCCCGAAATACGAAGTGTCCAATAAAAACTATATTTGTGTGACAAGAAATGCGGACATTTCCCCGGATGACGAATCTTTAGACATCAACGACGATTTCAGACTCCTGATGAAAAAAACACTCAGCAAGCGCCGCAGAATGGCAGTCGTCAGGCTGGAGACAGCGGAGACACTGAATTCAGAGATGGAGAAGTACTTTTGTGAGAAATTTAAGATCACACCGAAGCAGATTTTCCGGACAAAAATGCCGCTGAAACTATCCTATATCTTTTCGGTAGCCGACAAAATCCCGGAGAGCATGAAAAGAGCGCTTGTATATGAACCATTTTCTCCGCAGCCTGCAGCTATGGTGGACAGCAGCACAAGCATTATGAAACAGATCAAAAAGAAAGATATCATGCTTTCCTATCCGTACGAATCTATGGAACCATTCCTGAAACTTATCAAAGAGGCAAGCACGGATCCGTCAGTCGTAACGATCAAGATCACGATCTACAGACTGGCGAAAAAAGCCCGTCTTGTGGAGTACCTTTGTGCGGCAGCGGAAAACGGCAAAGAGGTAACAGTGCTTATCGAGCTTCGGGCTCGTTTTGATGAGCAGAACAACATCGACTGGTCGGAACGGCTGGAAGATGCCGGATGCCGTGTAATCTATGGATTTGAAGGTTATAAAGTGCATTCCAAGATCTGTCTCATTACATATAAGGCACGGAACGGATATCAGTATATTACCCAGGTAGGAACCGGAAACTACAATGAAAAGACGGCAGCTATGTACACGGACGTCTGTCTTATGACGGCAAACCAGGAGATTGGGCAGGACGCAGCAGTCTTTTTCCAGAATATGTCTATCGGAAATTTGAGCGGAAGCTACGAACGTCTGATCGTATCTCCGATCAGCCTGAAGAAAAAAGTGCTTGCTCTCATCGATGAGGAAACGAAAAAGGGCGAGAACGGAAGAATCATTATGAAGATGAATTCTGTCACGGACGTGGATTTCATCCAGAAGATTTCCCAGGCAAGCCGCGCCGGGGTAAAGGTAGACTTGATTGTAAGAGGAATATGCTGTATACTTCCGGGAGTAAAAGGGTATACGGATAATGTGCATGTCACGAGCATCGTGGGAAGATTTCTTGAGCATCCACGCATTTTTGCTTTCGGAAAAGGAAGCGGGGAGAAAATTTATATCGGTTCTGCGGACATGATGACGCGGAACACAGAAAAACGTGTGGAAGTGGCCTGTCCGGTTTATGATACGAACATTCGAAACCGGCTGAACCACATGCTGGATGTCATGCTGAAAGATAATCTCAAAGCCCGGAGTCTCGGCTCAGATGGTATTTACCGGAAAAAGGAGCAGGGGGACAGAAGAATAGATTCCCAGGATGTGTTCATGCATGAGGCGCTTCGGGCCGTTACTCCGAAGCCTGCGGCTCAGAAACCGTCGCTTAAAGAGAAGATCCTCGGAATCCTGCATAGATAAGGAGAGAACTGGCGGATATGGGGAAATCGCTGTACATTGCGGAAAAGCCGAGTGTTGCACAGGAGTTTGCAAAGGCGTTGAAACAGAATATGAAACGGAAGGATGGTTGGCTGGAATCTGATGAAAGTGTTGTGACGTGGTGTGTGGGGCATCTTGTGACGATGAGTTATCCGGAGGCGTATGATGAGAAATATAAGCGCTGGAGCCTGAACACACTTCCGTTCATCCCAGAAGAATACAAGTACGAAGTCATACCGAATGTGAAGAAACAGTTTCAAACGGTAAAAACCCTTCTGAACCGGGAAGATGTGGAGACAATCTACGTCTGTACCGACTCCGGAAGGGAAGGGGAATATATCTACCGGCTTGTGGAACAGATGGCAGGTGTCAAAGGGAAGAAAAGAAAGAGGGTCTGGATCGATTCTCAGACGGAAGAGGAGATTTTAAGAGGGATCCGGGAGGCAAAAGATCTGTCAGCCTACGACAATCTTTCTGCTTCCGCCTATCTGCGGGCTAAAGAGGACTATCTGATGGGAATCAATTTCTCCAGACTTCTGACATTGAAATACGGAAATAGTATTGCAGGATTCCTGAATAAAAAGTACGCTGTACTGTCTGTAGGGCGTGTTATGACCTGTGTGCTTGGAATGGTCGTGAGAAGAGAGAGAGAAATCAGAGAGTTTGTGAAAACCCCATTCTATCGTGTCCTTGCAAAGATCCAGGCAGAAGAGGAGCAGTTTGACGCGGAATGGAAGGCGGTGCCGCAGTCACGATATTACATGTCCCCGAAGCTTTACAAAGAAAACGGCTTCAAAGACCGAAAGACGGCCCAGGAATTGATTGATTTTCTGAAAGATGAAACGGTATGCGAGGTGCTTTCGGCTGAAAAGAAAAAAGAAAAGAAAAATCCACCGCTTTTGTTTAACCTTGCGGAGCTTCAAAATGAGTGTTCCAAAAGATTTAAGATCAGTCCGGATGAGACGCTTCGCATCGTACAGGAACTGTATGAAAAAAAACTCGTCACATATCCCAGGACAGATGCCAGAGTACTGTCGGCAGCTGTTGCAAAAGAGATACATAAAAACCTGAACGGTCTGTCTAAATACGAACCGACAGCCCATCTGCTCTCCTACATTGCAAAGGAAAAGACGCACAAAGGTTTGGAAAAGACGAGATACGTAAACGACAAACAGATCACGGATCACTATGCCATCATCCCTACCGGACAGGGGCTTGCGGCATTGAACTCGGTATCAAGTGTGGCAAAAAGTGTCTACGATGTCATCGTGAGGAGATTTATCAGCATCTTTTACCCGCCTGCTGTCTACCAGAAAGTCAGCCTGGTTGTTAGGATCAAAGAAGAACAGTTTTTTGCAAATTTCAAAGTTCTTATAGAGGAAGGTTATTTTCAGGTAACTGGAGTGCCGGGCAGCCGGAAAGAAGAAAAAGAGGAAAAAATCCAGGACGAAGAGACTTCTCCGGATCAGAAGCTTTTCGAATTTCTGAAAAAAGTAAGGAAAGGGACGAAGCTTCCGGTTCGCGGATTTGAGATCAAGGAAGGGGAGACATCCCCACCTAAGAGGTATAATTCCGGTTCTATGATCCTTGCCATGGAAAATGCCGGACAACTTATCGAAGACGAGGAGCTTCGGGCCCAGATAAAAGGGAGTGGGATCGGGACAAGCGCCACAAGGGCAGAGATTCTGAAAAAACTAATCCATATCAAGTACCTTGCCTTAAATAAAAAGACGCAGGTAATTACCCCCACTTTGTTCGGGGAGATGATATATGAAGCGGTGGATCACTCGATCCGTTCTCTCTTAAACCCGGAACTTACGGCAAGCTGGGAAAAGGGACTTACTTATGTGGCGGATGGAGAGATTACTTCAGAGGAATATATGCAGAAGCTGACGCATTTTATTATATCAAGGACAAATGGTGTTCTTGGTTTAAACAACCAGTACCAGCTCAGAAGCTGCTATGAGAAAGCGGCTATTTATTACCGAAATAAAGGAAAACAGCAGAAACAGGAGGAATAACAGGATGAAAGAACTGACAGTAAAAGAACTCTACAATCTGGACGAGACAATCGCCAGGGAACTTCTGGAAGGAGCGGAATATCCATGGGAAGTCCTGCCAAAGATCAGTGAGTTTATTGTAAAACTCGGCAGCACACTCCCGGAGGAAGAGTATGAAAAACGAGGAGAAAACGTGTGGATCGCAAAGTCTGCAAAAGTTGCGCCTTCCGCATACATAAACGGGCCTGCCATCATCGGAAAAGATGCAGAAATCCGGCACTGTGCTTTTATCCGCGGCAACGCCATTGTGGGAGAAGGAGCAGTTGTCGGAAATTCCACGGAGCTTAAAAATGTCATCCTTTTCAATAAAGTGCAGGTACCGCATTACAACTATGTCGGAGATTCCATCCTGGGATATAAGGCGCATATGGGAGCAGGATCCATCACATCCAATGTAAAATCTGATAAGACGCTGGCCACCATATCCACGCCGGAAGGAAAGATAGAGACAGGACTTAAGAAATTTGGCGCCATGATCGGAGACAATGTGGAGGTGGGATGCGGAAGTGTCCTCAACCCGGGCTGCGTGATCGGGAAGGAGACAAATATCTATCCTCTGTCTATGGTACGCGGCTATGTGGAGGCAGGAAGCATTTATAAAAAACAAGGGGAAGTGGTAAAGAAACACTAGGCGTTTTTCCAGTAATAAGATATAATAAGGGTGGAAATTCATTAGCAAATTCGGAGAGGACGAAACATGAAGGTACTTGTCGCTATGGATTCCCTAAAAGGCAGTCTGTCATCCCGGAAAGCGGGGGAGGCTGTAAGGGAGGGGATTCTGAGAGCCAGGCCGGATGCAAGGATTGACGTACGGCTTCTTGCAGACGGAGGAGAGGGGACAGCAGAAGTTCTGATCAAATCGCGGGATGGAAAACGGATTAACCGAAAGGTAACCGGCCCTTTTGGGACTTTGGTAAATGCCTCCTACGGATATGATCCGGATACACATATGGTATTTATAGACATGGCTTCTGCTGTCGGATTCCATCTGATAAGGGAAGAGGAGAAAAATCCGATGACCGCAACGACTTACGGAGTTGGAGAAATGATAAAAGATGCAGTAAATCGTGGAGGAAGAGATTTTATCATCGGGCTGGGAGGAAGCGTCACAAACGACGGCGGGCTTGGCATGCTGGAAGCTTTGGGGTATCGTTTCACAGACGGTTCTGGCATTCCTGTAGGGAGAGGAGGGCAAGCGCTCGGGAAAGTAGAGAGAATAGATGTAAGCCACGTTATACCGGAACTTGCGGAGTGTACTTTCCGGATTGCCTGCGATGTGGAAAATATTCTTTGCGGACCAAAAGGGGCTACCTACATCTATGGACCGCAAAAAGGAGCTGAAACAGAGCAGATAAAGCAGCAGTTGGATGCAGGGATGCGGCATTTCGCGGATGTTTCAAATGCATTTTTGGGTACTTGCTGTGACTGCAAGCCTGGTTCCGGGTGCGGAGGCGGTATCGGGTACGCTTTTTTCGGCTATCTGCATGCAAAAGGAGAGAGCGGGGCCGAACTGATCATGCGGGAGACGAAGATTGGAGAAGCGATGAAGGGTTGTGACTACGTCGTGACCGGCGAGGGATGCCTGGACGCTCAGTCTGTCATGGGGAAAGCTCCTGTGAGGATTGCCAGGCTTGCCAAGGAGGTCAATGCGAAAGTCATCGCTTTTGCAGGCTCAGTCACAAAAGAAAGCAAAAAGTGTAATGCGTGCGGGATCGACGCATACTTTCCGATCGTGCGGGGGATCACGACGAGGGAGGAAGCGATGAATCCCCAAAAAGCCTATGAAAACCTGGCAGACACGGCAGAACAGGTATTTAGGCTGCTTTGATTGAGGAGGAAATTATGGAACAGAAATTTGTAGATTTTGAAATAGGAAAACAAAAACACATCGCGCTTGTTGCCCATGATGGAAAGAAAGCTGCCATGGTAGACTGGTGCGACAAGCATAAAGAAATTTTAAAAAATCATTTTCTCTGCGGTACAGGGACGACGGCCAGACTGATTGCCGAACGGACGGGTCTTCCGGTGCGCGCATACAACAGCGGGCCTCTCGGCGGAGACCAGCAGATCGGGGCGAAGATCGTGGAAGGCGGCATCGACTTTATGGTATTTTTGTGGGATCCGCTGGAAGCTCAGCCTCATGATCCGGATGTAAAAGCACTGCTTAGAATCGCGGTTGTATATGATATACCGGTTGCCAACAATCTGGCGACAGCAGATTTCATGCTTACATCCCGATATATGGAAGAAACCTACTCCAGAAAAGTGCTGAATTTCACAGCAGCAGTAGAAGAAAGAGTGGAAAAGATGAAATAGCAGGAGTGTCCGCTCCTGCAGCTCCTCTGCCGCAGTATTTTTCTGCGGCAGTCTATATTATTCATTTCAGGGCATTTCTGCCGAATTTCAAAAATTATATTGACATATGGAACAGAATATTATACTATAATAAAAGCAGATACGAACATGCGTTCGAATAAAGGAGAATCATTATGGCAAATCAGAATGAAGATAAAAAGAAAGCCCTTGAGGCTGCGATTTCAAAACTGGAGAAAGATTTCGGAAAAGGAACTGTCATGAAACTGGGAGATCCGAAAGCGCAGGTGGCGGTAGAGACAGTGCCGACAGGCTCACTCAGCCTTGATCTGGCTCTTGGGCTTGGCGGTGTTCCGCGGGGACGTATCGTGGAGATTTACGGACCGGAATCCAGTGGTAAGACGACGGTAGCCCTCCACATGATTGCGGAAGTGCAGAAACGGGGAGGTATTGCCGGATTTATCGATGCAGAGCACGCATTGGATCCGGTATACGCAAAGAATATCGGCGTGGATATCGATGAGCTTTATATTTCACAGCCAGACAGCGGAGATCAGGCGCTGGAGATTACAGAGACAATGGTGCGATCCGGTGCGATGGATATTGTTGTCATTGACTCGGTGGCTGCTCTCGTGCCGAAGCAGGAGATTGAAGGGGATATGGGGGACAGCCATGTAGGTCTTCAGGCGAGACTGATGTCCCAGGCTCTCAGAAAACTGACTCCGGTTATCAGCAAATCCAATTGCGTCGTGATCTTTATCAATCAGCTTCGTGAAAAAGTGGGTGTGATGTTCGGAAATCCGGAGACAACTACAGGAGGAAGGGCTTTGAAGTTTTACTCCTCCATCCGTCTGGATGTCAGAAGGACGGAGACATTGAAGCAGGGCGGCGAGATGGTCGGAAACCATGTCCGTGTGAAGGTTGTCAAAAATAAGATTGCGCCTCCGTTTAAAGAAGCGGAATTTGATATTATGTTTGGAAAAGGAATTTCAAGAGAAGGAGATATCCTTGACCTCGCAGCCAATATTGATATCGTTAATAAGAGCGGCGCCTGGTATGCCTACGGCGGAAGCAAGATTGGCCAGGGAAGGGAAAATGCCAAGACCTATCTGGCAGAGCATCCGGATATCATGGATGAGATTGAAGCAAAAGTCAGAGCTCATTATGGGTTGATTCCGGATGGAGATGACAAAGAGAAGGAAAAGACAGAGACTGCTTCTTCTACAGATGAAACGAAGGAAGTGGATGAATAATGCAGCAGATCAGGATAGAACCGGTAACAAAGACAAAATTCCGGATATATCTTGACGGAGAGTTCGCTTTTGTATTATACAAAAGCGAACTTGCTCGTTATGGGATCAAAGATGGCGGCGAGATCAGCGATGAGATGGCAGCAAAGATCAAAGAAGAAACTGTCCTGAAAAGGGCCAGGGTAAAAGCCTTGAAACTGCTTGGAGATATGGATCGTACAAGAGCAGAGCTGAAAGATCGTCTCATGCGCTCGGATTTTACAGAGGAGATCGCAGAGTTGGCTCTTGCATATGCGGATTCTTTTGGCTACCTCAATGATGAGCGGTATGTGGAAAATTATGTCCGAAGCAGAAAAGAGACGAAAAGCAGGCGGGAGATCTGCGCGGAACTTAGCAGGAAAAAAGTGGACAGGGAGATCGTGGAGCGGGTTCTGGAAGACTGTTATGGGGCGGATGATTCCTGTACGGCCATCTTAAAACTTCTGAAAAAAAGACATTACGATGCAGAACAGATGGATCAGAAAGAGAAGCAGAAGATTTGCGCCTGGCTGGCCAGAAAAGGCTTCCGTTACGGAGAAATCCGAAAGGCAATGGAACTTCCGGACTGGGAAGATTAGAAGGACAGGAAGAGACGGCGTGTGAACTGTGACAAATGCATGAAGGCTGTGCTTGACATTTTTGTGAAAACAGTATAAAATCCCATCTTTGACAGTTGAAAAGAAAAATGAGTGCCACAATCCATGAAAATAC
>NZ_JBKSWG010000035.1:0-15701 GCF_047234585.1 Sellimonas sp.
ATATTGAATTTTCAAGGTGCAAAGCCCATTTTAAGTATGGGAAGTCTTAGTTAGTTAATAATTCTTCGTCTGCAAGCAGATCATTAAGAGCAGATAGCTCTTTTTCAGACAACTGTGCCATAGCGGTGTCCTCCTTTATCAATTTTTTCTACTATAATAGAGTGCGCTGAAATTTAGTTTCTATTCTTTTTCTCATTTGATTTCAGAATAATATTTTGGAAATGTATTTGCCAAAGAAATATTTTTGTCTCTACTGAACAGAGGGGATGAAGTCTGGATTGCGTTGTGAATCGAATCGGTAAGAAGGAATTCACTTTTTATCATATGGAAATCTTTTGAAAGAACGAATTTCCTCTTTTGTCTTTTGCCTTTCACACAGTAAAGTGATAGCCTTTTAAACAACAAAGGCCTTTTAAATTATGAAAAGAATCTAAGGATTGAAGAGGTAAAAGATATGAGTAAAGAAAAAGTATTGACAGGAAAACCAAGCGTCGATCGTCCGTGGATGAAATTTTATCCGGATGTCATGATGCAGATGATCAAAATTCCGGGATGTACATTGATGGAATATCTGAAGCAGTGCTGCCCAGGAATGGACATTGCAGCTATGCATTATTATGGGGAAGACATTTCCTGGAAGACAGTGTTTGAGGAAGCTGAGAAGTGTGCCCGCGCGCTCAGAGCGATCGGATTTGAAGAAGGGGATCAGATACCGGTTTATCTGCGCCTCGTTCCTGAATTTATTTACCTGCTTCTGGGAGCAGAAAAAATCGGAGCGTCTATTCTTTGCCGTGACAATACAACTGCGGAGAACGTGGAAGCCGCAAGAAAGTCTAAGGCAAAAGCTATTATTGCGCATGACTTTCTGTCACAGAAAGAAATGCATGCATTCTTGGATGGAAGCAGTGTGGAAAAGTTTGTGCTTCTCTCTCCATTGCATCATGGGTCCCGTGATGCAATGCCGGCACATATTCAGGCGTGCTTAAATAGTTACTATCCATCTATGTGCGCTTCCGGCCCTCACACAATGAGCTGGGAAGAATTTCTTGCACAGGGAGAAAAATATACAGGAAAAGTGGAAGCAGAGGCTGATATTGATCGTCCGTTGTTCCGTGCATATACAAGCGGATCGACAGGGCCTTCCAAACAGGTTATCCATTCAGCCAACACTATGCTGAGTATCATCTGTCAAATGAATTTTTATGGGGGAACAGAAGGGAAACGGCCTTCCTGGATGGTAACCTGTCTGCCTCCGGCATTGGTGGCTGTGGTCGTATCCATGGTTTTGATGCCGCTGGCATCAAATAAACTTCTTATCCTGGATCCGTTTTGCTATGAGGAAGATGTGGACCTGGAGCTGATGAGGTATAAAGCAAACAACTGGCCGATGATCCCGATGTTCATAGAGACTGTTATGCGAAACGGACGTGTTCCGGATGATTATGACCTGTCGCATCTGGTTGCAGCAGGCGCCGGAAGTGAAGCGTATAATAATGTGCAGCTGGAAAGGGCAGAACAATTCTTAAAAAATCACAACTGCAATATCCGTTTTACGACCGGATATGGAAGCAGTGAAGCTGGTTCCACCTTCTCCCTTCCGATGGCACCGAAACAGATCCGGGACGGAAACGTAGGCGTGCCGATGCCGCTCAGCATCGTAAGTGTGTTCAAACCGGGCACACAGGAAGAGCTGTCCTACAATCAAATGGGCGAAATCTGCAAGACTGGACCTGGAAATATGCTGGGTTACGACAATCCGGAAGCAACGGCCAAAGCTTTACAGCTTCATGCAGACGGAAAAGTATGGCTGCATACCGGAGATATTGGATACATGGATGAAGATGGAATACTCTATGTCTTGAACCGTGGATATTCTCCGCGCTATGGAGGGGGAGAGCTTGCAGTTCTCCCGATGGAAAATCTTGTTGCAAATGCACGGATTGAGGGAATCGATGATGAATTTTTCGTGCTGCTGGAAGACGAAGCACATCCGGGATATTTTGTGCCGTATCTCTATGTTGTTTTAGAAGATGGGTACACGGTTGACGATATCAGGGAAAAAATAGAGGAATGTCTTGAACCCCATATGTATCCGGCAGACATTATCCAGATCGACGCCCGTCCGTTCTTCCACTTTAAGACTAACCGGATTGGGCTTTCCAAAGAACTCAAGGAAAGTTTCGTATCCTGATTGCCATAAAAGTATTTGATTTTCAGATTACTGTATATCTTTTCTGCGGTATTTTGAAAATGCCGTAAAAATACCGGCAAATGTGAACAGGATTCCTATTGCAATAAGAGTCATGTCCAACTTTCCACTGTCTACAATATCTGCGCCGTCGCAATAGCCAAATGGTGTAATGAACTTGAGAAATTCCATGCTTTCGGTCATGTTGGCGATGAGATTCAGGAAATACATCATTGCCGCAATCCCAAGGCCGACGCCGATACTGCCGCGGCGCAGAAAGGCAGAGAACCCAAAGCAGATACTTGCCAGTTCTACCTGAAGAAGGAAATAGGCAAGGTGCAGCAGCAAAACTTCTTTCCACGGTATCGCCTCGCCTATAGCAGCCATAGATCCCAGAGAAAAAGCGAGGATGACAACATTCATAACAATGATCTGCAAAAGTACAGAAATCAGCTTTTCGGAAATGATATGAGTCCTGGATACAGGATGGGTAAGCAGAAACTCCGCTGTCCGGCCTTTTTCTTCCTTAGACAGAGAGGAAATGCCGATAAGCGAGGCGAAGAATGCTCCGCCAAGTCCGATTACATTTCCGCATTCAATGGCATAAAATCCCACAAGAGTTCCAAAATTCAGCCGATCCATACCAAAGGCGGCGGTAAAACTCCCCATGGATGCGAATATATCGCCCATTGTATCCATTTCGCCCTTTATTTCCGGAAAAAGAAATACACAAACCATCATCAAAAGTGTGATGGATGCAGTCCAGATGGCGAAGGAGACTAGTCCTTGTTTTAGTTCATGCTTGACAATGGTCATTATTTTGCACCTCCATCTTCGTAATAATGCAGGAAAATTTCTTCCAAATCCGGTTCGGCAATGGACAAATCCTGGATATCTCCAGTGGAGAGTGTGGACAACAAAGTGTTTATATCGCCACTATAGAGAAAATTCATGCCCATGTCGGATTTCTGGAGATCACGGACGCCGCAAAGATGGCCGAGATCTACAGTGCCTTGGATGTTTACACGTTTAGCATTCGTTTTTGACAGAGCTTCTACGCTGTCACAGGCAATGATCCTTCCTTCGCGAATGATGGCTGCCCGTGAGCAATTCTGCTGAATTTCGGATAAAATATGACTGGACAGGAAAATCGTAGCGCCTGCTTTATTTCGTTCCCGCAGGATATCAAAAAATTCTTTCTGCATCAAAGGATCCAGACCACTGGTTGGTTCATCCAGGATCAGAAGATCGGGCTCGTGCTGGAGTGCGCAGATGATGGCGGCCTTTTTACGATTGCCG
The DNA here is from genome assembly GCF_047234585.1 of Sellimonas sp. NCBI lineage: Bacteria > Bacillati > Bacillota > Clostridia > Lachnospirales > Lachnospiraceae > Sellimonas > Sellimonas sp. The sequence continues at coordinate 3,488 of NZ_JBKSWG010000035.1, forward strand.
AAGGAAAGATCCTCCACTTTTCGGGAGGTATCAAGCTGCAGTCGTTCGCATAATCGGGCGGCTGCAGCTTGGCAATTTTTCTTTCGAAGATCAGCAGACAGCTTTATTAGATCCCGCACTCGCATTCCGGGATAAAATAAAGTCTCGGACGGCAGGTATCCAACAAGAGCAAGAATTTTTTCTTTGTCATTTATAATGTCCATGTCAAATACAGACGCACTTCCTGAAGTGGGTCTGATAAGCCCCAACAGTGTTCGGATAGTGGTAGATTTTCCCGCACCGTTAGGCCCGATAAATCCAAAAAATTCTCCTTTTGAAACGGTAAGTGCCACGTTGTCGATTCCGCACACTTTTCCGTAATACTTTGTCAAATTATTGATCTTAATTGCGTCCATTCTGTTCTCTCCTTTCGGAGGCATAGGTTTTTCATCCGGCAAAGTGAAAAACTTCGCGTTCATAGTGCAGCCTCCATTAATCGATCGATTAATCATATGATATCTCTGTTGGCTATTTTTGAGAAGCCCTCTTGACTAAAAATATCCACAGTTTTGACTGCGGATAGTATTCATATGTATATATTCTGCTGTCGGCTGCATACTATCCTCATTGAAAGAATTTAACTATTATTTGTGCTGCCAACTTGGCGGCGAAATGGAGATTAACATGAATAAAAAGCAGCAGGAACAACAGAATGAACAAAAAAGCCAAAACAAATTTAACAGTGTGACACAGAAAAAGAAACCGGAGAACCAGAATCAGACACACAACGTGAGGTCAGAGGCGATAGAATCGAAAAACAGGCAAGTTTAAGAAAAAAATGAGGAAAGAAATAAAGAAATGAGGCGCAGGAATGATCGAAACGAAAGAAGATCAGGATATCCTGCGCCTTTATAAAATTTCTTGATTTACTGGATGGACCTTCCGAGTTCAAAGGCCTGCTGCAATTCCGGCTTCCCGTCAATATCGCCGATATCCCCATTTCCTCCGGCGAGAACGTGGCCAAGGTTTTTCCATTTCAGATGTAAAAGAGATAGTAAGATCAGGAAGAAAGAATTTCACTAAAATTCACATAATTTCACTTTTTGTCACATGGCAGCTTTTTGCCGGGGAGATTATCAAGTTCTCTCCTTTGCCTTCCGCAAAGCAAAGTGATACCATTTTTAGCAGCAAGTGTATCTTGCATACATAAGTAAAAAACATGAGCTAAAAAAGGAATTGATTTTAGAGGTGGAAGATATGAGCAAAGAGCAAGTATTGACGGGAAAGCCAAGTATTGACCGTCCATGGATGAAATATTATCCGGATATGTTGATGCAGATGATCAAAATGCCGGAATGTACAGTAGAGGAATATTTGAAACAGTGCTGCCCGGGAATGGACGTTGTGGCAATGCATTATTACGGAGAAGATATTACCTGGAAGAACATTTTTGAAGAGACGGACAAATGTGCCCGTGCACTCAGAGCGCTGGGATTTGGAGAAGGAGATCAGATTCCGGTTTATCTGCGTCTGGTTCCTGAATTCGTTCCGCTGCTTCTTGCTGCGGAAAGAATCGGAGCATCCATTCTCTGCCGTGACAATACGGTGGCGGAAAACGTGGAAGCGGCAAGAAAAGCAAAAGCGAAGGCGATCATCGCCCACGACTTTATGTCCCAAAAAGAAATGCATGCATTTTTAAATGACAGCAGTGTGGAAAAGATCGTGCTTTTATCCCCGCTGCATCATGGAGACCGCGATGCGATGCCGGCACATATCCAGGCATGCTTAAACGAGAATTATCCGTCTGCGTGTGCTTCCGGAACGGCTACTATGAGCTGGGAAGAGTTTATTGCACAGGGAGAAAACTATACAGGAAAAGTGGAAGCAGAGCGTGATATCAATCGCCCGCTGTTCCGTGCATATACAAGCGGATCCACAGGACCGTCCAAACAGGTTATCCATTCTGCAAATACAATGCTTGGCATCATCTGCCAGATGAACTTCTACGGCGGAACAGAAGGGAAACGTGCTAACTGGATGGTAACTTGTCTGCCGCCGGCGCTGGTAGCTGTAGTTGTGTCTATGGTTTTGCTGCCGCTGTCATCCAATAAACTTTTGATTTTGGATCCATTCTGCTTTGTGGAAGATGTGGATTTGGAATTGATGAGATATAAAGCAAATAACTGGCCGATCATTCCGATGTTTATTGAGACTGTTATGCGAAACGGACGTGTTCCGGAGGACTATGATCTGTCCCATCTTGTTGCTGCAGGTCCTGGATGTGAGGCAAGCAACAATGTTCAGCTGGATAGAATTGAGAAATTCTTAAAGGCGCATAACTGTAATATCCGCGTAACAACCGGTTACGGAAGCAGTGAGGCGGGATCTAATTTTTCTCTTCCGATGGCGCCGAAACCGATCCGTGACGGAAACGTAGGTGTGCCGATGCCGCTCAGCATCGTAAGTGTGTTCAAACCAGGAACACAGGAAGAGTTGTCTTACAATCAGATGGGCGAAATCTGCAAGACCGGTCCTGGAAATATGCTGGGTTATGATAATCCGGAAGCGACAGCTAAGGCACTTCAGAAACATGCAGACGGAAGAGTGTGGCTGCATACAGGAGATCTCGGATACATGGATGAGGACGGAGTTCTCTATGTCCTGAACCGTGGATACTCTCCGCGTTATGGAGGGGGAGAGCTTGCTATACTTCCAATGGAGAATCGTGTTGCCAATGCACAGATAGAAGGAATCGACGATGAATTTTTCGTTCTGTTAAAAGATGAAGCACATCCGGGATATTTCGTGCCGTATCTCTATGTTGTCCTGGAAGATGGATATACGGTCGATGATATCAGGGAAAAAGTAGAGGAATGCCTGGAACCGCACATGTACCCGGCTGATATCATCCAGATCGATGAGCGTCCATTCTTCCACTTTAAGACAAATCGAATCGGACTTTCCAAAGAACTGAAAGAAGCATCCGCATCTTAATCATAATGAACGAAGAATCCTGCGCACTGCGCAGGATTCTTTGTTGTTGACACGTACAGACCGACGTGCTAAGATAATAGCAGTGTAAGAAGAGAGGTGGAAAGATGAGGAAATAATTTACTTTTGAATGCATGAGAGTTTTTTGGACAGTATACCGGGCGATATGCGAGGGGCTGTCTTATCATGTTGCCAAAAGTGGATTATGTTCTCATAACCTCGCTTTTTTTGTGCGCAAAACTGAAATCTTTCGGGAATTGAGGTATAAGGACGTAATGGAACTGTTTGGCAGCAAATGGTTCTTTTTTTTGTTGATTTTGAAATTCCGAAAGGAGAGATGTGTATGTCACAGATTCAGGTCAGTCATCTGACATTTGGTTATGAAGGCAGTTTTGACAATGTATTCGAAGATGTTTCTTTTGTCATTGACACGGACTGGAAACTTGGCTTTATAGGACGAAATGGAAAAGGAAAGACAACGTTTCTGAATTTGCTGATGGGAAACTATCCATATCAGGGAAAGATCAGTGCCGCGGCGGTATTTGACTGCTTCCCCTACGAGATCACGGAAGAGAATATACAGATGCCGGCAGCAGACTTTGTGGAAGATCTGAAGGCAGGGTGCGAGCTGTGGCGTGTAATATGTGAGCTGAATCTTTTGGAAGAGAGTGCGGAAATTTTATATCGGCCTTTCAAAACACTAAGTCCAGGACAGCGGGGAAAGATTCTGCTGGCAGTGCTTTTTTCCGGGGAGGATGATTTCCTGCTGATAGACGAGCCTACCAATCATCTGGATGAAGGGGCGAGAGAGTGTGTGAAAAAATATCTGTATTCCAAGAAAGGCTTTATCCTTGTCTCACATGACAGGGACCTTCTGGATGCCTGCATCGACCACGTCCTCGTACTGAACCGGCAGACAATCGAAGTACAGGCCGGCAATTTTTCCAGCTGGTGGGAGAATAAAAGGCGGAAAGATCTGTTTATGAAAACGGAAAATGAAAAACATCTGAAAGAGATTGGAAAGCTGAAGAAGGCGGCGGCGCAGAGTACACGGTGGGCGGACAAAAATGAGCGCACGAAGATTGGATATGATCCTGTCAAAGAACATGACAGACCTACCAGGGCATATATCGGCGGAAAGACGAAGAAGATGCAGAGCCGTGTAAAGCAGATGGAAAAGAGGTTAAAACGGGAGATCGATGAGAAAGAAGGGCTTTTGGCAGACATAGAAGAAACAGCAGATCTCAAACTTATGCCGCTTGTGCATCACAAGGAACGGCTTGTAAATGTAAAAGATTATAGCTTACAGTATAGAGGAGCGGATGGCCCGGTATTTACCGATCTTACATTTACAGTTGAAAGAGGGGAGCGGATCGCAGTATGTGGGGAGAACGGATGCGGCAAATCCACTCTGATCAAGATGATCTTGCAAAAAGCAAACGTGGCAGATACGTGTCTTCCTGTTGTGGAAAGCGGTGTTTGTGAGACGGTCTCAGGGCTTGTGATCTCGTATGTAGATCAGGATACATCGAGATTAAGAGGCACAGTGTCCGAATTCTGCATCGAGCGTAAGCTGGATGAAAGTCTGTTTTGTGCGATACTGCGCCAGCTTGATTTTGACAGGGCTCAGTTTGCCAAAAATATGGAAGACTATTCGGAAGGCCAGAAAAAGAAAGTGCTTTTGGCTGCCAGCCTTCTTACTCCTGCGCATCTGTATATATGGGATGAACCGCTTAATTACATCGATGTGTTTTCCAGAATGCAGATTGAAAAATTGCTGCTGGAGTATGAGCCGACGATGCTGTTTGTGGAACATGACAAACGATTCTGCGAGAAAATTGCCACAAAGACGATACGGCTGCCTTTTACACGCCGACACTAGGGAGGGACTATGAAAAATATATTTATTGAAGGGCTTCCGGGCATGGGAAAATCAACTTTGCAAAGAAAAATTTCTGCAGCATTTCCTTATTATCGTGTTTGCAGGGAAGGAGAGTATTCCCCGGTAGATTTAGCATGGTGTGCCTGGATGACAAAAGAGGAGTACGATGGAATTTTGGAAAAATATGGCCCGATTCGTGAAGAGATCAGGCGGAAGACGATTGAGGAGGGCGCTCATTATGTTGTGCCTTACACAGGAATCCTAACAGATATACCGGGATTCCACAAAGAAATGGAAACGTTTGAAATCTATGGAGGAAGAAAATCTCTGCATGATTTGGAAGAGATCATTCTGTCTCGATACCGGAAGTTTTCCAGGACAGCCCATCTGTTCGAATGTGCATTTATGCAGAATATATTGGACGAACTGATCCTGTTTCAGCAGGTAAGTGACGATGAAATTTTAGACTTTTACAAAATATTGTACGCGTCCATAAACAGACAGGATTTCCTTTTATTGTATTTATTCAGTGATCAAATCGAGGAAATCACAGAAGAGATAAAAAGAGAGCGTGTGGATACAAGGGGAGAGGAAGTGTGGTACCGCCTGATGCTGTCCTATCTGGTACATTCCCCTTATGGGCAGGCACGGGGATATCAGGGGTGGAATGATCTGATCGCCCATTTCCGGCACAGACAGGAAATAGAGCTTCGGATCATCCGTGAAGTGGTCAAAGAACAGGCTATCGTCCTTCCGGCAAGGGAATGGAAGCCGGAGGACGTACTTGGCCGTTGTATGTGAGAAGCTGATAAACCCTTTTTCAAGGATTTTTATGCAAACTGGCTGTAATAAAGTGCTGCATAAGCCCCTTTCTTTGCCAGAAGTTCCGCATGGTTTCCCTGTTCGATGATATTACCGTTCTCCATAAAGAGGATGATATCGGCATCTCGTATGGTGGACAGGCGGTGTGCGATCACGAAACTTGTTCTGCCTTTCATCAGTTTCTGCATGGCTTTGTTGATTTCTGTCTCCGTACGCGTATCCACGCTTGACGTCGCCTCATCAAGGATCAGAATAGGTGGGCTGCACAGAAATACTCTGGCAATTGTCAAAAGCTGCCTCTGTCCTACGGATAGATTGGAGCCTTCATTGTCCAGCATAGTGTCATAACCTTGCGGCATGGTCCGGATGAAATAATCTACTTTGGCAGCTTTGGCAGCTGCGATGATTTCTTCCCGTGTGGCATCCGGTTTTCCGTAGGCAATGTTTTCTGCGATCGTCCCGCCGAATAACCACGTATCCTGGAGGACCATACCGAAATTCTGCCTCAGCCCCTCTCTTGTCAGATTCACAGACGGTATGCCGTCCACAAGAATCTGTCCGCCGTTTACTTCATAAAATCGCATCAGCAGATTGATCAGTGTTGTCTTTCCTGCTCCGGTGCTTCCGACCACGGCGATTTTCTGTCCAGGCTTTGCTGTAAAGCTGATATCTTTCATCAGCATTTTTGACGGATCATAGCCAAAGCTTACATGCTCAAAGGAGATGGTCCCTTCTGCGTGTTCCAGGACAACAGGTGTCTTTGTATCCGGAACTTCCTCTGTATCGTCAAGGAGTTCAAATGTACGCTCCGCAGATGCCAGCGCGGACTGCAGCGTATTGATCATAAAGGACGCCTGGGTCAGAGGCTCAGCCGCCTGATTGACATACTGGAAAAATGCCTGTACCACACCGATAGTCATCGTTCCTTTCAGCATGGCTGCCCCTGCGATCACGGCGATTCCTGCCTGACCGAGTCTTGTGACCAGACGGATCAGAGGATTTACACTGTTTGTCATAAAGTCGGCTTTCTGAGATGCCAGACGGTTTTCTTCTGTGCTTTGGCGAACCTTTGCAATACTTTCCTGCTCGCGGTTATATGCTTTGATAATATTTCTTCCGGTGTAGTATTCCTCCACTATCCCCGTCAGTTCCCCGATGGAATCCTGGCGAAGAGCGGCATACTTCAGGTTTTTTCCGGCGACTGCGCGTGTGATCAGCATACTGATTGCCATGAAAATCAGAAATATGACAGTGAGAAATACGTTGTAATAGATCATGACCGTTATAGAACCGATGATGGTTCCCGCGGCAACGATGAGTTTCAAAAGACCCGTCTGTAATGTCTCTGTAATCTTGTCAAGATCGTTGGTCACACGGCTTAAAATTTCGCCGGATTTGTTCTGGTCAAAAAACTTCAAAGGAAGGACGTTTAATTTTGCCGCAATCTGCTGTCTTAGATTCAATACAAGCATGTCTGCCACATTTGCCATCAAAAATGACTGCAGATAATAGAAGAGCCATGTAAAAAAATACAGGGTAGTCAGAGACAGGATATCCTTCCCCAGTCCATCCCATGTAAGGACAAAGGCTGTGCCTTGCTCTCTGGAAGACTGGATGCTTTGCCAGATGGCATCGATAACTTCCGCGCTTTTAAAAGGTGTGTAAATAGTAAGCGCCGTATATAAGATGATAGACAGTCCGATAATGGAAAGCCGGCCCATGTATCCAGATGAAATGTAAGAATCAGGGCAATGATAAATATCGCCGGAACAGGAAGTACCATCTGTATAAAGCTGATCAGAGCAGTCTGAATATTTGTGATATCCGCGGTTGTTCTTGTGGTAATGGACGCTGTACCGAACTGTTTAAAATCATAGATAGATAGTTTCAGAGATTTTTTGTAAAGAGCATCCCGGATGTCCTTACATACTCTGGAGGAGAGCTGAGAGCATGACCATGCCCCAAGGATCGCGCCTGCTCCGGATATGACCGATGCGATCACGATCTGAATTCCTGTCATATAAAGATCCTGCAGTGTACTTTGGGCGGTTCCCTCATTCATCATTTGTGCAATTAATGCGGGGATATATAAAGCCCCGGCCACATCTACGATAATCAGGATGCATGTTAGTGTAAATAGTTTCCAGTACGGTTTTATAAACCTTAAAATCAGTTTCATTGTTATAATCCTCCTGCTGTTTGATCAAGTTCTGTAAAATAAAAAAAGCGCGCTGGTTTCTAAAAAAACCGAGCGCACTCGACATCTTCCTCGTTCTTACAGTTGCGACTGCAAGTCCTCCGATGAATCCGTTTCATTTTTCTTGTAATCTTTCAGCTTTTTTAAGAGCAGTGTCTTATACTTATCAAGTAGTCTGACCAGCTCATCCTTTTCATTATCTTCAAACATTTGCCAGACCGCCTGTTCGAGGCCATGCATATGCTGAAGTTCTTTTTCCACAAAGGCATTCCCTGCTTCTGTCAGATAAATATGTTTGACACGCAGATTGTCATCCAGGGCTTCCAGACGGATCAGTCCTTTTTTTCGAAGCTGCCGAAAAGCGGAATTGACAGTCTGCCTGCTGAGGGTAAGGCGTTCGCAGATTCCATGTTGTGTGGTAATCCCTTCATTTATCATAGTCAAAGCCCAGTATTCTGTCCCGGACAACCCACAGAGCTTCGGGAATATGTCGTAGATCCCCTCCAGATCCTTATACGTTTCGCGGAATAGCTTCAACTTCTCTGAATCTGATTCTTTCAAATATACCACCTCCACTTTGTCTCAAATCATACTGTATGTTTTCGGACAGTATGATTATATACAGTTCCAATGGAAGTGTCAACACTTTTTTAGGAAATGAAGAATAAAAACAGCGGTGCTGCTTTGGAGTCTGATTTAAGACTCTCGCAGCAGCACCGTTTTCGGGGTGTATTATGTTTTTTTCTCTGGGCTTTCCAGATTTTTATCAAGGATATCCTGGATATTCTCAACATCCGTTTTGATCTCGTGCAAAATAGAGAATTTATCCATCAGATCTGTCAGCAACAGTTGGTAATTTGCATCTCTTTTTTCATTTGACTTTACGATGTAGAGCAGCAGGAATATTGCGACTACAGCCCAGATTCCCTGTGATAAAGCAACGTCCACGATTGTTTGTTCCATACTCTTCGGCCTCCTCCCGATCGAATCTGATTCTTCTATCTGACTAATAAAAATCAGATCGGGCATTTTTAGCAACCAAATGGAGGAAAAATATTTATTTCCGCATTACCCACTTTCCTGCCAGCACAGCGATGGAAGAGGTATATAAACTGAGGGCAGTGCTTTTAAAAAGCAGGTTCCATTTCATATGAAAAGAAATAAAACACAAAAAAAGCTCCAGAAATGCGATCCGGCGGGCGCGTCTGCCGTAAACGGCACGCTCGGCAGGATCCAGCTTTTTGTTATGTGTTTCTGCTGGGACAAGGATAAAAAGGATGGCCGTGCTGAAAATAGAAGCTACCAAACGGCAGCTTTGAAATATCCTCATATACTCCCAGGAAGTCCACATGGAAAGAAGGAGACCGGTAGAAAAAAGAAGACACCTGACACGTGTCTGTGCGTGATATCCGCCGGCACTCCTTCGAAGCGGAAAACAAAAAAAGAAAAAGAGAATAGCGGAAACAATATCTTGAAAAACAAAGCCGATTCCGACGGTAATGATAAAACTCAGCACATTATCCCGCAGACTTCGAAGTCCATATGCAACGACAGGCAATTCCTCGGAGGATATGAGTCCATCTTTTGCAAGTCTTTCTGAAAGTTTCATGGCGGCGCTTAGAATTTACGGAGCTGTTTTACCGATTTCGGTTCCGACTCCTGATACCCCCAAAATGTGCAGGCCTGATTCGCATCCAGAATTGCCATGAAAACGGCAGTTTTGATAATCATTTTTTTCAGTATAGCAGCAATAGCGCAAGCTTTCTTTTGCATTTGTGTACATCTCTTTCTGATGATTTATATAGCATGGATCGGACATCCTTTGGCATATTATCAGAAAAAGATTGCTGTGCCGGACAGTGTAAAATTAAGCGGGTTGTTATGTAAAAATCAGTTTTCCATCTTTGAATCGTATTTAATTATCCGCCTCATCCGGAAGATAAAGGATGGCATTGGCTTCAAACATATTCCCTTGTTTATTCAGTTCTAAAACTCCGTCATATTTTTCTACGATATGCCGGACGCTGCGAAGACCGAAGCCGTGCAGAGTATCTTGCTTTTTAGAAGAGAAGAAACGGGAGCGGGATGACTTTGCCTCTTCCGAAAAACTGTTCCTTATCCGAAGTTTTAAGACGCCTTTGCTGAGGGACAAGGAAAAGGAGAGATATTTTTCTGCGGACTGTGAGGAAGCTTCGATGGCATTTTGTAAAAGGTTGGCTACCACACTATTGATGTCAAAAGTGTGGAGGATTTCCTCCGGGAGGCGAACCTGGACATCCACGGTCTGGAGTGTCTGTTTGGCCTTATAAAGCCAGTAATTCAGCAGACTGTCGATCTCCGGATTTCCGGATGAGACGCTCTCACGCTGGATGGTAAGCGCCTGGTTCATCTGATCCAGATAGGAAAGGAGAGCGTCCGTATCGTTCTGCTTGGCCAGAATCTGGAGTTCCATAATGTGGTGCCTCATATCGTGGCGGAAGATACGGATCTTCTCGTCATTTTGAAGAAGGGTTTCCATCTGAGTAGAGTAGCCTTGCATCTTTTGGCGCAGCATATCCGATTCGTATTTGTGGTGCAGGCTGTTTTTGAGTGCATTGTACAGATAGAACACGAGAAAATTGATAGCCAGAAGTCCGATGCATTCAATCATTACTTTATAATCCAGATCGGTATCATTTACTACCAAAAGATATAGGATTACAATGCTGATCAGAGGAACCAGAAGCAAAGCAAGGTTTGGTATGTGATCTTTCCCGGTCTGCCTATCAACAAGGTGTTCGGCCACTAACACGCATGCAAGGATCAGAATATCCACAATGATCGCATACAGCTGGTTGAATGGTTTGTTGGGAGTATAATCTACAAATAGAGATATTATGATACCCTCTGTTGTCATGGATATAATGTAGAATGAGAAAGTCAAAAAGAAAATTTTTCGAAAACTTTTTGTATACAGGGATGTCAGCAGAGAGATACCGATGAAATTGATAATCAGGTTCAGTAAAGGAATTTGAAAAATCCAATATAGCCCGGTATTTGATACGAAGAAGCCGACAATATATAAGATCTTTTTTTTGGGTTTTGGAGTTGAGTCGGGACAAAAAATTTTGATAAACCAATCGATAAGATAAATACGAAATAAGTTTGTCAGACAACAAATAATAAAATTGCTCATGTTTTGTTCTCCTTTGTAGCTGTTATTGTATTTAAAAAATAATAATTTCTTTTTTGTAAAATATTATTTTATCACAAAGATCAGTCTATAGCACGAAAAAGATAGATTTTGTATGCAATTATGTAATGATTTGTTGAGGCCCAAAAAATGCTTAGAATTTGAAAAAAATAAATAGATTTTATAAATGTAAGTTTACGATCGGGCCTTTTTCTTCTTTTTTATAGATAGCTGACAGCAAAACAGACAGTGTACACGCAAAATAAAGAAGGAGGAAACAAATATGGCAGTATTAATCGGACATGCAAGTATTGATGAAAATGGAGGAGTCCATGGTGGAACACCGGGCGATCAAAATGGCAAAGAAGTCTTCAAACAGAATTGGTGGGATTGGGGATGGACGGTTTTATTACGGCCGGTAGAGGCAAATATTGGAGAAAAAATAGCGGATGCCTGTGAAGCGGGATGCGATAATGACAAGATTGGCTATAGTTGGGATGATAGAAATTCATTGCGGACACAGGCGCAGAAAGTTGGATTTGATTTATCGAAGATTAACACAGCGTGCCAATGTGACTGCTCGGCCTTTGCGACGGTATGTGCCGAGGCGGCAGGAGTAAACATGAACGGCGCATATACTTCCGGAAATGCTCCGACAACAAGTAATATGCGATCCAAATTTGTGGCTACAGGGAAGTTTAAGGCACTGACAGATTCTAAGTATTTATCAGGCACAAACGAACTGCAGAGAGGAGATATTCTTGTAAAAGAAGGGACACACACAGTGATTGTTCTGTCCAACGGAGCGAATATCAAAGTACAGGAGCCGGGCAATGTCCGGAATAATAATGAGTTAGCTTACCGTGCCCATATTCAGACCTATGGAACGCTGAATCCGGTGCGTGATGGGCAGACTGCAGGCACAATTGGGCGTAGCCGCAGGTTAGAAGGATTTTGGATAGATTTAAGGATTTTAAGAAAAACTTTTCCAAATCTGAAATTATCCGGTAAGGCCCATGTTCAGACGATAGGCGATATAGTGTACAGCAATATTGAACACGATACTTGCGTTGGCACGACAGGGAGAGCGCTTCGTCTGGAAGCATTTCTTTTAAATACTCAAACTTCCCACACCAATAAGGTGTGCTGAACCTTGAAAATTCAATATTTC
>NZ_JBKSWG010000036.1:0-15138 GCF_047234585.1 Sellimonas sp.
AATACAGCATTGATTTTATCAATTCGTCTTTCATATGATTCAAATAAAGCCATTTCTAAAGTCCTCCTCTCGCCTATTCCTGTCTTGGGTCGATGATCTTCACTGCATCATCCACACGGCCATACTGTCCCTGTGCTTTTTCCCATGCTTCGTTCGGTGTATCGCCTTTTTTGATGAAATCTGTGAATTTTCCGAGGCTTACGAACTTGTAGCCAATGATTTCATTGTTTTCATCCAGTGCGATTCCTGTAACGTATCCTTCTGCCATTTCCAGGTAACGTGGTCCTTTTGCAAGTGTTCCGTACATAGTTCCAACCTGAGAACGAAGACCTTTTCCTAAATCTTCCAGACCTGCTCCAATCGGAAGTCCATCTTCAGAGAATGCACTCTGTGTACGTCCGTAAACGATCTGAAGGAATAATTCTCTCATCGCTGTGTTGATAGCATCACATACAAGGTCTGTATTTAATGCTTCGAGAATTGTTTTTCCCGGAAGGATTTCAGAAGCCATAGCTGCTGAATGTGTCATACCGGAGCATCCGATCGTTTCTACCAGTGCTTCCTGAATGATTCCGTCTTTTACATTCAGTGTAAGTTTACATGTTCCCTGCTGCGGAGCACACCAGCCTACACCATGTGTCAAACCGGAAATATCTTTGATTTCTTTTGCCTGTACCCATTTTGCTTCTTCTGGGATCGGCGCTGGTCCGTGATTTGCGCCCTGAGCAACCGGGCACATCATTTCTACTTCGTGTGAATAAATCATCTTAAAGGACTCCTTTCAACTATGTGTATTCTTTCCTACGGACTATCTTCCTGCGTCAGCCCGTATTCACGTTAATTTTCTCACAAATCTCTCTTCCCGTCAATTAGCTACTTACACAAAAAACGGCTTTTTCGACAGGTTTATGCATGCAGAAGTGCTTCCCTGAGAAGGATCAATCCGCGCGCTACAGCATACTCTCTGTTCTTTTCTCTGTTTCCGGTAAACTGGTATTTTTCGACAACTGTATTTCCCCGGACACAGCATCCGATATAGACGAGTCCTACTGGTTTTTCTTCTGTTCCTCCGTCCGGACCTGCGATACCCGTGACTGCGATGGACGCATCTGCCCCTGTCGCCTGACAGGCGCCTCTTGCCATGGCTTCCGCTGTCTCCCGGCTGACTGCACCGTGTGCTTTCAGTATCCCGTGCGGCACTCCGAGAATCTTTTCTTTTGCTTCGTTTGAGTATGTGACATGCGCCTCATTTAACACTTCGGACGCTCCCGGCACATTGATGATACGGCCGGACAAAAGTCCTCCTGTACAAGATTCTGCCGTCGTAACTGTCATCTTCTTTTCTTTTAGCAGCTGCACAACAGCCTGCTCCAGTGTCACTTCTTCTTTTGTCGTATAGACATGATCTCCGAATCTGCGCAGAAGTTCATCGACCAATGGACGCATAAGTTCCTGTGCTGTCTTCTCATCTTTTGCCTTTGCGGTCACGCGGAAGTGGACTTCTCCTGTCTTTGCATACGGTGCAAGTGTTGGGTTGGACTGGGCGTCCATCAGATCAGCCACCATTGTCTCCGCCCGGCTTTCCCCTATGGAGCAGACTTTTACCATACACGAATAGATCCCATCCGGCTGTAGTTTGCCCAGGTAAGGAGCAATCTGCCTGTCAAACATCGGTATGCACTCGTTCGGCGGTCCTGGTATCAGAATCGCCATCTTTCCGGCATACTCTGTCCCTTCCTCCCCGATAATGATAAGTCCCGGCGCTGTGCCGTTGGCATTTTCCACCACTTTTGCCCCTTCCGGAACAAGGGCCTGCTTCCAGTTATTCTCCGTGATCTTGTGACCAGAATGATTCTTCTGAAAGAAATCCATGATCCGTTCTTTCGTATGAAGGTCTTCGTAAAGTTTTTTTCCAAACACCTTTGCCGTCACTTCTTTTGTCAAGTCATCCTTTGTAGGCCCAAGTCCTCCTGTAAGGATTACCACATCCGAACGTCCAAGTGCGCGGCGTATCGTCTCTTCCATGCGTTCTTCATTGTCCCCTACCGAATTCTGGTAATATAAAGACAAACCCAGCAGAGCACATTTCTCTGCCAGGTAAGCTGCATTGGTATTCACGATATTGCCGAGCAGGATTTCGGTCCCTACAGAAATCAGCTCTGCAACCATGTTACATACCTCCCTTTGTCAACACTTCTTTGTTCTTTGCGATATAATCGATCAATGATACGACTGTAAGAATCAGCGCCAGGTATATCAGCACTGTCTCGATTGTCTGAGCCGCACCCCCAGGAAGATCCAGGATCAGAAAAATGATCATGAACATCTGGGATACAGTCTTAAATTTTCCCCAGTAGCTTGCCGCGATCACAATACCGTTATCGGACGCTACAAGTCGGAATCCGCTGATGATGAATTCCCGGCTGATGATCACGATGACGATCCATGCCGGCAGTTTGTCCATCGGGATCAGACAGATCATGGCAGATCCGACAAGGAGCTTGTCCGCCAATGGATCCATAAATTTCCCAAAATTTGTTACAAGATTGTATTTTCTGGCAATCTTTCCGTCCAACATATCGGTAAGACTTGCCACACAGAAAATTGCAAGCGCAATGTAGTTGCTGTAATCTCCTCCAATGTCCGTCAGCATGAAAACGACGAAAAACGGAATCATGATCACACGCAGCACCGTCAGTTTGTTTGGCAGATTCATTTTACATCAACTCTCCTATCAAATCGTATTCACATGCACCTGTCACTTTCACTTTCGCAAAATCTCCGGACATCAGTTCTTCATCTGTATTGACAAAGATCAGTCCGTCCACATTCGGTGCATCTTTGTAAGTTCTCCCTACATAAGCATTTTCATCTGCTACTTTTCCCTCGATCATGACGAGCATTTCTTTTCCGATCATACTCTCTGCCTGTTCAAAAGCGATTTCCTGCTGAAGTTCCATCAGCTCTGCCTGCCTGTCCTCCTTGACACTTTCCTCGATCTGGTCTGGCATAACGGCTGCAGGAGTGTCTTCTTCCGGCGAATAAGTAAAGACTCCCAGGCGGTCAAATTCCATCTCGTCGACAAAGTCCATCAGTTCTTCATGCTGATCCTGTGTCTCGCCCGGGAACCCTGTGATAAGCGTCGTTCGGATCGCGATATCCGGGATCTCTTTTCTGAGCCTTTCGATGATCTGAATCAGCTCCTCCTTCGACGTTCTTCTGCCCATCCGCTTTAAGATACCGTCACTTGCATGCTGGATCGGAAGATCCAGATAGTGACAGATCTTCGGTTCTTCTTTGATAACCTGGATCAGCTCTTCCGTGATTTCTTCCGGATAACAGTAAAGGATCCGGATCCAGCGGATACCGCTGATCTTGCACAGATTCCGAAGAAGTTCCGGAAGTCTTTTCTCTCCGTAGATGTCTTTTCCGTAAAGCGTCGTCTCCTGGGCCACAAGGATGAGCTCTTTGACCCCGTCCTCCGCCAGCTGCTGTGCCTCTTTTAAGAGGCGTTCCATCGGAACACTCCGGAAATTCCCTCTGATCTTCGGAATGATGCAGTACGTACAGTGTTTGTCACATCCCTCCGCAATCTTCAGGTAAGCGTAGTGACCTCCTGTTGTCACAAGTCTGTGGGTATCTACTTCCGGAAGAGCATCCAACGGCTCCATCTTCAAATATGAATGCCCTTTCAGTGCCTCATCCACAGCATCCAGAATGTGATCGTAAGAAGCTGTTCCAAGGACAGCATCTACTTCCGGGATCTCCGTGATGATCTCTTCTTTATAGCGCTCTGCCATACATCCGGTAACGATCAGCGCCTTCAGCGTGCCGGAATGTTTGTATTCTGCCATCTGCAGGATTGTCTCCACGCTTTCTTCCTTCGCATCGTGGATAAAACAGCAAGTATTCACAATAATGATATCCGCCTTGTCTTCTTCCTCCACCATCTGATACCCTCTGGATGCCAGCATCCCAATCATCACTTCAGAGTCTGCAAGGTTTTTATCACATCCAAGTGATACAAATAAGATATTCATGTACTCTCTCCTGACATTTCATGAGGCAGATACTTAACCAAAAAGCACCTGCCTCTTTTTCCATTTGTTTCTTATTCTTCTTCGGAATCTTCTCCGAGTATTTTCAATTTGGCATTGTTCATCTCATCGATCGCGATGGAAAGCGGCTTTTCTCCGTCTTTCGCCGGAACGAGCGGATCTGCGTGATCGATCAGCTGTCTTGCCCGTTTTGCTGTAGCCAGCACGATAGAATAACGGCTGTTGACGATCTTTGTCTCGCCTTCTTCAACGTCCTGATTTACTACCTTCATTAAATCTGTGTAAGATGGATGCAGCATAACATCGTTCTCCTTTCAAATTCCTTAAAGTTCTCCGAGTTCTTTTCGTATTCTTTCTATGGACTCCGCATTTCTCACTGTCTTCTTCTTCTCGCTCTGGATCACTGCGTGCAGATCATCCACACATGTCTCCAGCTCGTCATTGACGATAAAGTAATCGTAAGCCTCGATTCCCTCCGCCTCTTCTTTGGCTCTGGAAAGTCTGCCTTCGATGACATCCATCGTCTCGGTCCCTCTTCCAACAAGTCTGCGCTTCAGCTCCGCTGCATTCGGAGGCGTGATAAAAATCAGAAGTGTCTCCGGAAATTTTTCTTTTACTTTCAAAGCGCCCTGGATCTCAATTTCCAGTATCACATCTTTTCCAGCGGCCAACTGCTCCTCCACATAAGAGCGCGGTGTCCCATAATAATTGTCAACATATCTAGCATACTCTATTAACTCGTCTTGTGCAATCATTTTTTCAAATTCTTCTGTTTCTTTGAAAAAATATTCTCTTCCGTCCTGCTCGCCTTCTCTTGGCTTTCTCGTAGTAGCAGAAATGGAAAGAGCGTAATTGTCATATTTTTCCATAAGCCTTTTCATCACAGTTCCTTTGCCAGCTCCGGAAAATCCGGACAATACGATCAAAATCCCCTTCTGATCCATAGTCTTCTTCCTCTCATCTCTCTTATTCTATATTCTGTATCTGTTCGCGTACTTTTTCAATCTCAGTCTTCAGCTCGATAGCCAGATTCGATACTTCCAGATCGTTGGCTTTCGAAAGGATCGTGTTGGCCTCGCGATTCATCTCCTGGGCGATAAAATCCAGCTTCCTTCCTATTCCTTCCCCGGATACAAGTGTTGCCTTCATGTGGTCGATATGGCTTTTCAGGCGGACAACTTCCTCATCCGTGCAAATCTTATCTGCAAAAAGTACAACTTCCGCAGCGATCCTTCCTTCATCCATCTGTGCATCGCCAAGCAGTTCTTTTACCTTTTCTTCCAGCTTTTGTCTGTATTCTGCGAGAATCTGTGGAGAGCGCTCTTCTACTTTGGAAACGACCTGCCTCATACCGTCCAGTTTTCCGATCAAATCTTCCTGAAGTTTTCTTCCTTCCACTTCTCTCGTCTCCACAAAACGGCTGCATGCTGCGCTGAGCGCCTGTCTGAGACTGCTCCACAAAGCCTCCTCATCCACAGCCTGTTCTTCCATCGTCAAAATTTCCGGATACCGTGACAGCGTGGAGACACGGATATCGTTTTCCAGTCCGAATTTTTCTTCCATCTGTCTGAGATATCCCAAATATTCAGAAGCCAGCGCCTCATTGTACTTCAGCGATACCTGACTTTCGGAAAGATCTTCGTAAGAGATGAAAATATCTACCTTCCCCCTGCTTACATATTCTTTCAAAAGGTTTCGAATGGATGTCTCAAAAAAATTAAGCTTCTTTGGCATGCGTATATTCACATCCAGATACCGGTGGTTCACACCCTTCATCTCCACCGTGATTTTCTTTTCTTTATCCTGGATCTCAGCTCTGCCAAAGCCTGTCATACTTTTGATCATTGTACTTTCCTCGTCTTATTCTTCTTTTTTGGCTTACAGCTCATTATTTTTCATTATAAGTCATTTAAAATTTTGCGTCAACTGTGTTATACTGTAAAACAGACCAGAAAAAAGGAGAGACAAATATGGCATTTGACGGAATTACCATTGCAAATATTGTAAAAGACCTGAATACTTCCCTTCTGGACGGGCGAATCTCCAAGATCGCCCAGCCGGAAGCGGACGAGCTTCTGCTTACTATAAAGAAACCGGACGGACAAAGGCGGCTCTACATCTCCGCCAGTGCCTCCCTTCCGCTCATATATCTGACAGATGAGAACAAACCAAGCCCATTTACCGCCCCAAACTTCTGTATGCTCCTCAGAAAGCATATCGCAAACGGCCGGATCGTCTCCATTACCCAGCCTTCCCTGGAGCGGATCATCATTTTTGAAATCGAGCATCTAAATGAACTTGGAGACTTGTGCAGAAAAAAACTGATCGTGGAGATCATGGGGAAACACAGCAATATTATTTTCTGTGACTCTGATGACCAGATCATCGACAGCATCAAACACGTCCCGGCCCAGATGAGTTCTGTCCGGGAAGTACTGCCTGGAAGAAAATATTTTATTCCGGATACGATGCACAAAGCTGATCCTCTTCGCACGTCTGAGGACGGGTTTGCAGATATACTCCGCAACAAACCGATGCCTCTTTCCAAAGCTTTATACACCGGGTTCACAGGCCTTAGCCCTGTTGCCGCGGAAGAGATCTGCTATCTCTCCGGTATCGATTCTTCCCTCCCTCCGAGTGAATTGTCCGAGGATTATCTGATCCATCTTTTCCGGCAGTTTTCCTTCTTTATGGATCGGATACGGGAAGGCATCTTCTCCCCGTGTATTTATTACCGTGGAAACGAACCGCAGGAGTTTTCTGCTGTGCCTCTAACCCACCTTACGGACTGCGAATGCCGGCCTTTTGACACGATCTCACAAGTGCTTTCTTCTTACTATGCAGTCAAAAACCGGATCACACGGATCCGGCAGAAATCTTCTGACCTTCGCCATGTCGTCCAGACAGCTCTTGAGCGGAATCGGAAAAAATTTGACTTGCAGACAAAACAGCTGAAAGGAACGGAAAAAAGGGATCGATACAAAGTTTACGGAGAACTTCTTCACACATACGGGTACAGCCTGGAACCAGGAGCCAAGGAGCTTACTGCTCTCAATTATTACACAAACGAGATGATCACGATCCCTCTGGATGAGACGAAGACACCACAGGAAAATGCCAAGCGCTACTTTGAGAAATACAATAAACAGAAGCGGACTTTTGAGGCCCTGTCAGAGCTGATCAAGGAGACACAGGACGAGGTGCGTTACCTGGAATCCGTCAGCAGTGCCCTTGATTTTGCCCGGACAGAAGATGATCTGGCGCAGATCAAAGAAGAGCTTTCAGAAAGCGGATATGTCCGCCGAAAATTTTCAAAGAAAAAAGTCAAATTCAAGAGTGTGCCCCTGCATTACCTCTCCAGCGACGGATACGACATGTATGTCGGCAAAAACAATCTCCAGAACGAAGAACTGACTTTCTCATTTGCCAACGGAAACGACTGGTGGTTTCACGCAAAACAGGTACCTGGCTCCCACGTGATCGTAAAATCCCAGGGCGTTGAAATGCCGGACCGGGTCTTTGAGGAGGCCGGAAAACTTGCCGCCCACTACTCCAAAAACGCCGGAAGCAAAAAAGTGGAAGTAGACTATATTGAGAAAAAACACATCAAAAAAGTAAAGGGACAAAAACCTGGATTTGTCATCTATCACACAAACTACTCCCTGATAGCGGACACCGATATCAGCATGTTAAAAGAGATACCGGAAAAATAAAAGGTATTTACCGCGAACATTTCAAAACTGTGAAAAAGAGGCACAATTTCTTGTGCCCCTTTTTGATTACAGTGTTTTGATAAACCGAAGGAAGGCATTTCTTCCTTCTTCTGTACATTTGTACACTCCTGCGTCTTCCAACACTTTTACAAACACACTTCCAATCTCCTGCTCCAGGATTTCTTCGATGTTCTTTTCGTTGATCTGCTCATATTTTGGCAGGAACCCTTCTACCCAGTCTGCATGTTTTTCAATCTTTTCACAGTTCCGGATATCTTTTCCATTCAGAATATACTCTTTTAAAAGCTCCATCTCTTCTTTCAGTCGAGCTGGAAGTACTGCAAGTCCCATAACCTCGATCAGACCGATGTTTTCTTTTTTGATATGGTGATACTCCGCGTGCGGGTGGTACACGCCAAGCGGGTGTTCGCTCGTCGTAATATTATTGCGAAGTGTCAAGTCGAGCTCGTACATTCCGTCTTTTCTTCGTGCGATCGGCGTGATCGTATTGTGTGGTTCCCCGTCTGTCTCAGCATAGATAAATGCCTCCTCGTCTGTGTAGCTTCTCCATGCCTGCAGTACGTGGTCTGCAAGATCGATCAGTCTCTTCTCATCTTTGTGGCGGATACGGAGAACAGAAAGCGGCCACTTGACAATTCCGGATTCCACATCTTCATATCCCGGTATGACAACTTCCTTTTCGATCGGAGCCTTTGCCATGGCGAAAGTATAGTGTCCGCCCTGGAAATGATCGTGGCTGAGGATCGATCCTCCTACGATCGGGAGATCCGCATTGGATCCAAGGAAATAGTGCGGGAACTGTTTTACGAAATCGAACAGTTTTGTAAATGCTGCCCTGTCAATCTTCATTGGCACATGTTTACCGTTAAATACGATACAGTGTTCATTGTAATATACGTACGGAGAATACTGGAATCCCCACTGAGAATCATTGATTGTGATCGGGATGATCCGGTGGTTTTCACGCGCCGGATGATCCAGGCGTCCTGCATATCCTTCATTTTCCACACAAAGCTGACAGCTTGGATAACTCGTTGTCTTGGCATTTTTTGCCGCAGCGATGGCTTTCGGGTCTTTTTCCGGTTTGGAAAGATTGATCGTGATATCGATCTCGCCGTACGGGCTGTCCACTTTCCATTTTTTATCTTTTTTCACGCGATATCTTCTGATATAGTCGCTGTCCTGGCTCAGCTTGTAGAAATACTCTGTGGCCGCTTCCGGAGATTCTTTGTACCTTTCAAAGAATTCCCTCTGCACCTGAGCCGGCCGTGGGACAAGGCAGTTCATGATTTTCGTATCAAAAAGATCACGGTAACCGATGCTATCCTCAATCAACTCTCTTTTTACAGCTTCATCGAGGAGATCTTTTAACACTTCCTCCAGATTCACATCTTTGTATTCTTCCTGAGGCTCTTCATAGCTATCCTCATGAAACAGATCCAAAAGAAGATTTCTCGCATAAATTTTTTCACACTCTGGGAGCAGACCTGTCTCTACCCCGTATTGTATCAGCTTCTTTATACTTTCATTCAGCATTTCTTTACACACTCCTTACTCTACGACTCCGGCGCCATCTCCGATTTCCACTACGTAGAATTCTGCCTCGTGTCCTGTCTTTTCTTTGTATCCTTGTCCGACCTTTTCGATAAACATATCGACTGCATCATTTTTTACGATGCTGACCGTACATCCTCCGAATCCGCCTCCAGTAATACGGGATCCTATTACTCCGTCAATCTCCCATGCCAGATCTACAAGGATGTCGATCTCCTCACAGGATACTTCATAGTCGTCTCTCAGAGAAACATGGGATGCATTCATCAGTTTCCCGAATTCTGTGATATTATTCTCTTTCAGAGCTTTTACCGCACGGATCGTCCTCTGATTTTCATAGACTGCATGTTTTGCACGTTTCCGGCAGATTTCATCAGAGATCGCATCTTTATGAGACTCAAACTCTTCTTCTGTGAGATCCCCAAGTGTGTCAATGTCTGCCACTTTCTGGAGATCTTTGAGCGCTTTTTCACTTTCGTTTCTTCTGTCATTGTAGGCTGAATCCACGAGGCTGTGTTTTACCTTGCTGTTTGTGATCACGATTTTCGCATCCGGAAGTTTTACAGATGCATATTCGTATTTCAGCGTATTTGTATCAAGGAAAATCGCACAGTCTTTCTTTCCCATAGCCACCGCAAACTGATCCATGATTCCGCAGTTGCATCCATTATAATTGTTTTCGGAATACTGT
This sequence comes from Sellimonas sp., assembly GCF_047234585.1. Classification (NCBI taxonomy): domain Bacteria; kingdom Bacillati; phylum Bacillota; class Clostridia; order Lachnospirales; family Lachnospiraceae; genus Sellimonas; species Sellimonas sp. The sequence continues at coordinate 10,038 of NZ_JBKSWG010000036.1, forward strand.
CCGATCAAGGCGATTTCCGGCATGGAGATCTCGATTCCAAACAGGTCTTTTAACATCACTCCAATCAGTACTTCCAGTGATGCTGAAGAAGAAAGTCCGGAACCATTCGGGATTGTTCCATAGATCAGTACGTCCATCCCCTGGCTGATCTCAAATCCTTTCTTCTGGAACGCCCAGATGACTCCCTTCGGATAGTTCGTCCATCCTGCCTTATCAGACGGCACAAGGTCGTCGAGACTTGTCTCTACGATGCCGAGTTTTTCAAAATTCATAGAGTAAAAGCGAAGCTTTCTGTCTTCTCTTTTCCGCGCAATACCGTATGTTCCGAGAGTCAGAGCACACGGAAATACGTGTCCTCCATTGTAGTCTGTATGTTCACCGATCAGATTGACACGCCCCGGAGAAAAATAGGAATGAATCTCTCCTTCCCCGCCGTAAAGTTTTTTGAATGTTTCCATCAACTTGTTCTGCATAATCTTATCCTTCCTTTTTTAGTTTGAAAACCGCTTGCTGTTTTCGTCTCGCTATATTAAAATTATAATGCTTATATTGATTTCAAACAACAAGTATCTTGCTGAAATTTATAACGATATTGAGGTGTTTTATGCAGATCCGCACTGATGAAGAAAAAAAAGAGCTGAAACAGCACGGGGACTATACGTTCCCTGTCCGTCTCAGCGAAGAAATGCTTTCCCGCTACGAAGGAGGTTCCTTTATGTGGCACTGGCACTCTGAAATCGAGCTGACTTTGATCCGAAAAGGCTGTATCGACTACCATGTAAATGGAGAACATTACCTGTTGAAAGAAGGGGATGGGATTTTCTGCAACAGCAATGTACTCCATTCCGGATACCGGGTGGGATCATCTGACTGCCAGTATTTTTCTGTAACTTTTCATCCAAAATTTATCTATGGGTTTGAAAACAGTGTCCTCCAGACAAAATATGTCCAGCCAATCCTAAATACCGGTTATTTTTCTTCCTCTGTTTTTTGCCGCGGGGAAGAATCCCAGGATCATGTCCTCTCCCTTCTGTGGGAGATCTTTGATCTCTACTGCAAACAGGATAAAGACATGGAATTTCGGCTCCATCTCATCCTGTCTGAAATCTGGTTTTCACTTTACCAACGCTTTCTCCTTGTCTCCTGTCCAGAGTCCGGAGGAGCAGCCTATATCGGAAGACTGAAAGACATACTGGAATATATCCACACTTCCTATCGTCAGCCCCTTACCCTGGAAGAGATCGCCGAACAAGCGCACCTTTCCAAAAGCGAATGTTGCCGTTTCTTCAAGAAGCATATGCATATGACACTTTTCGACTATCTTCTCTATTACCGCATTCAACAAAGTCTTCCTCTTCTAAAGGAAGGACAATGTACGATCGCAAAAGCGGCAGAGTTGAGTGGATTTTCCAACGCCTGTTATTACAGCAAAATTTTCCGGAGAGAAATGCACTGTACACCCAAGCAGTATCAGAACAGTTTTATCGATCCGGATGGCTCACACTGATCTCCCCAGTCCTTAAGATTTCCTCCGTGCCGTCCTCGTATCGAACGCGAAGAGAGCACCTGTCGTCAATTCCCACGGCAGTGGCAGTCTTCTTTTTGTCCGCCGTGTGCACAAATATTTTTTCTCCCATCCACAGCATCTTCTCTTTGTAGGAAGGATAAAATGTCCGTTCTGGCAAAGTACGGTAGTATAAAAGGACGCGTTTGATGATCTCTGCCGCCAGAACGTTTCGGATTCCTTCCGGACATTGATCCCTCTGGCAGACTGCCCCGGCTTTTCCCTGAATGGATTCCGGGAATCCTCCCTCCGGCTCCAGCACGTTGACCCCGATCCCTACGATGAGAAAATCGATCGAACCGTTCTCCATAGAAAATGAGGCTTCCGTGAGGATCCCACTGACTTTCTTTCCTTTTGCATACACGTCATTGACCCATTTGATGGCCGTTTCCGTCCCTGTAATCACCTCTACCGCTTCTGCTGTGGCTGCCGCCGAAGCCGCTGTGACCATCATGAGGTCAGATATCTCCATCTGTGGTCTCAGAAGGATACTCATATATAGTCCCGTGTCCGCCGGGGAATAAAACCCCCTTCCCCTTCTTCCTCTTCCCTCCGTCTGGCATTTGGCAAGCACGACGGTTCCTTCTTTTGCCCCTTCATCTGCCAATTCTCTGAGCGTACGGTTTGTAGAGGCAACTTCCCCGTAAATGCAGAGACGGCAGTCTTCATATTTCTTTCCCAAATACTTGCGTATCGCCGCTTCGGAAAGCTTCTCACTTTCGCTCAGAAGAACATATCCTTTGTTCGTAACACCCTGAATACGGTATCCTTCCTTCTGAAGTGCCTTGACCGATTTCCACACAGCGCTCCTGGAAATCTGAAGTTTCTCAGCCATCTCTTGTCCTGAAATGGCTTCCCCATCCGCCTCCAAAAGCAGGGCAAGTACTCTGTCTTTTCCCGTCATGACTGATTTCTTTCCATCCTTTCTTCTGTCTCTTTTGCTTCTTCCGCCAGAACAAGTGCGAGCTGGATCCGGAAACTGTCCATATCATCGGAAAGCTGTACTCCCAGTATATCCTCGCATTTTTTCACTCTGTATTTGATGGTATTTCTGTGGAGAGACAAGGTTTCTGCCGTCTGCGCAATATTCTTCCCACAGAACAGATATGTATAAAGTGTCTTCCGAAGCTCCTCCTGCATCAGATTCTCCGGAAAGGCAAGTTCTTTCAGCATATAAGTGCACATTTCTTCCTTCTCTCTCTCCGGTATAAATTTGAACAGCTCCTTAAAATTTTTCGGCCGATAGCTGTACAGATAAGGATACTTCTCATTTGGCTGCCCATCGCACAGACTGCTCTGCGCTTCCCTGTAAGAACCGCGTATCTTGAGAATATCGGAGAAAATCCCACCTTGCGCGATCCGTATCTCTTTTTTGAAACGATCTCTGAGATAGCGGCAGATCTTCTCGTAGATATCCTCCATACCCTCCTGTTCTCCCTGAATCAAAAGAACGTATCGAAACTGTGATTCCTCTGGAAAGATGAGGATACTCCTGTCTTCCTTCTCTTCCAGAAATTCCTGTATCCATTCATACGCAAGGATGAAGTACTCTTCCCGGCTGGAAAACCGGTTTGGCTGAAATGGCTGTCTCTCCTCTTTATCCAGTTCCAAAAGAACGACCCTGTATTCCGGCATACTTCTGATTCCATGTCCCTTTCCAATCGCGAGTACCTGCCTTTCATCCCAGCTCCGCTCATCAATCTGTTCCAGAAGAATCGTGAGGAACTCTTCTCTCGATTTTATCTGATTATATTTCATATACAGATCGCGGTAAAAATAGATCTCCAGGGCCATGATGACCTGCTCCATGACAAGCATCTGATCTTCAGCTTTTCCAGGATCAAAATCTTTGATGACCAAGTAATTTGTATTGCGCCCCAATCCTTTGATGGGATAGATACAGCAGCAAATTTCCTGTTCCTCACATGTGTATGCCTCATCGCTTTCGAGCCGGTCCTCTTTCAAAAGTGTTTCCACATGGCAAAGTGTTTTCTCCCGATCTGCCTGACTGTAGCTGTATCCGTAGTCCTGTACCTTTCCCCACATATCGACGATCATGACGGGTGTACCCAATATGGCGGTCATGTTGTTGATGATGCTTTTCAGAGAGCTTCCGTGCAGGATCAGCGTTGTGATCTTTTGCTGTGCATTGAGCGCATTCAGAAGCTGATCATTCTGATTGTTCCATATATAAGACAGGATTTCATGGTACACTTTTCCGAGCGTGACATCCATGGGGATCTGAAGAAGCGGTATTCCAAGCCGGTCTGCCGTCTCGAGGACACAGTCGTCCAGATAATCGAGAAACCGCCCAAGCTTGATAGCTACCCCGGCGCATTCCCTCTTATCCAGCTCCTCCAGAAAACCACACATCAAAAGAGGATCATCCTGAAATGCCATACCTGTCATGACAAGCAGTGTATTTCTGGATATATAAGCGGATACATCCGGACTCTCCGTAGATTCCACCGTGGAGATCGTCCTGTTCAGGTCCGCATTTTGATTCAGCACACGCAGATATTGGAATTTTTCTTTTTCCAGCAAATCTTTTACTATCACTGTTTTACCTCCGATTCTATTCTGTCAGAATAGTTCATACGACGTATACTCATAATCAAACTGATATCCCAGTTTCTGCGCCAGTCTTTTGGACTGCAGATTATGGGCATCCCAGCTTGGGTATAGTCCTCTCTTTTTGCATTCCAGGATAAGCCTGGCACCGCATGCCGTGGCAAGTCCTCTTCTCCGGTATGCTTCCTTCGTGTCAATTTCCACTTCGATTCCACCCTTGTAAGCAGAATACGCAGAGGCTCCGGCTACGATTTCGTCTCCTTTTACAGCCACTATCCCGACAGCGTATTGGTTAAAGTGCGTATAATCACGGAACTGTCCTGCCAGATCTTTGCTCCACTCTTCCTGTCTGCACCGTCCGTAAAGTGTTTCGTCCATCAAACGGATTTCAAATTCCTCCGGAAGTTTCGCCGCCTCTGCCCTCAGATTTTCTTCATCAAAGGAAGCCGGATCCTTCCGAAATGCATACCTTGTAAACTTTCGGATCTTTTCTGGAAAGCACTTTTCGATCAGCGTATTCCACCGTTCCTCCCGTCCTACCAGAATCAGCATTTCTCTTTCTGATTGCCCGGCACACTCCTGGAGCAGCTCTTCACTCGGTTCTCCTGCTAAAAAGCAGAAATCCCCAAGACACGCAGCGGCAGTGACCGGATGTTCCTCTGAGTCCGCGTACATGCATCCCATAACTCTATCCAGACAGGACCAGATGACTGTCTCATACCAACCTTCGAACAATTTTTCAGCAGCACGTGGATCTTGCAGTTTTACTATCATCTTTCTCCTCCCTATTTCTTCCATTTTCTGGAAGTCTTTATTCTCCTTCTTTTACGTTGTAATCACAACATATTTATTGTAAAAACTATATTATACTCTCAGAGAAAAGTCAACAACGAACAGACAGGAGGAAAATCAACCTAAAATGAAATTTTAAATTCCACCCCTCTAAGGGACAGTAGAGTTTACTTC
>NZ_JBKSWG010000037.1:0-14768 GCF_047234585.1 Sellimonas sp.
AAGTTCATTAATTTCTGCTTGTTTCTGCTTGACTTTTTATTTGCAGACTATTTTTCTTCTATTTGTACCGATGATTATTGAAACAGATATTCTTCTTCCAGATCACGTACCATTTTCGTATATACTTTTCTGCACGCCTCCATCTTCCCTTCCTCGATCAGGGAAATACACGGACTCAGATAGTTTTCCCAGATTTCCCGGTAGACTCGGTCGGAATCTCTAAGCTTATCGATTCTCTTTACGATTGTCGGAGCAATATTGTAATATTCCCGAATCGTATCCCTGCCTCCCGGAGACATAGAAAGATAATTGTCTCTATACTCCCGGAGCGTCCTGAGTTCATAGCACTCGTCCGGCTTTTCGAGGGATCTGCACACAGCCGTCGTCACATAGCAGAGTCTTCTTCGGAAGCCTCCGTTTATCTCTTCGAAGGTTGCTTTTCCTACCTTCATTGTAACCGCAATAAGCCGATTCCAGCTTTCGACTGTACAGTCTGCCAGCTCCTCCATTTCCTTGTCCCTGCTGTATAGAATGAGAGGGATGAAAAAGGAAACGAATGCAAGATTGTAATCAATTACCGCGTTTTCACGTTTTCGTTTTCCCTCCACCTTGGAAAGTTTCCCATTTACATAGTTTGGAACAACATCTGCAAGTTCTTTCAGAAATTCTTCCCTTTCTTCCTCCCTGAATTCACGGATGGCAAGCAGGATCAATTTCAACGGCTCTCGCTGCCGATCAAACAAATCTTTAAAGGCTTCTTCGTATGTATTTTTATTAAAGCCTTTTGACAACACGAAAGCTTCCTCATACATGGAGATCAAATCATTCCTGTGTATGTCCTGCATAGGATTTCCTCCTTCCTGCATTACGGGATGTGCTTATTCGTCCCAGTTATGATACACTTCCTGGACATCGTCGTCGTCTTCCAGAAGATCCAATGTTTTCTGGATACTTTTTATATCTGCCTCATCTGTCAATTCCACATATGTCTGAGGGATCATTGTCACAGATGCCTCTGTCATTGGAATTCCTGCGGCTTCCAGTTTTTCTCTTACTTCAGAAAAAGAATCCGGATCCGTAAGAATCTCGAAGCTGTCTTCCTCTTCTGCGAAATCTTCTGCACCTGCATCCAGAGCAAGCATCATCAATTCGTCTCCGTCCATCTCGAAGTCTTCTTTATCGATCAGGATCTGTCCTTTTTTGTCAAACATAAAAGATACACAGCCCGGTGTTCCGATATTCCCGTTTCCTTTTGTGAAAGCACTTCTCACATTGGATGCGGTACGATTCTTATTATCTGTGAGCGCTTCCACGATAATCGCTGTCCCATTTGGTCCATACCCTTCGTATACAACTCTTTCGTAATTGTTGGCATCTCCATCTCCAAGCGCTTTTTTGATGCTTCTGTCAATATTGTCATTTGGCATATTGTTTGCTTTCGCTTTTGCGATCACATCTCGAAGCCGACTGTTATTTGCCGGATCCGCACCACCGCCTTCTTTTACGGCAACCGCGATCTCACGGCCGATCTTCGTAAAGATCTTTCCTTTTGCTGCGTCATTTTTCTCTTTTTTATGCTTAATATTGGCAAATTTTGAATGTCCTGACATATTCTATATCCTCTCTTTTATCTTTACTTTATTGGAAATAAAATCCGCTTTTTCTATTCTAGCATTCTTTCTTTTCGGTGACAAGCTTAGATTTTGGCGATCCTTACCTTTTGTATGATATTGTTGTCCACATGGAGCACTTCAAAAACATATCCTTCGTACTCGATTTTACATTGTTCATTTTCTGCAGGGATTCGCTCCAGTTTTACGATGAGGAAGCCATTCAGAGTCTCATATTCATTGTCCTCATCTTCATCGGAAAAGACAATGCCCAAGATATCGGAAAGTTCGGACAAATCTGTCATCCCATCTGCAATATACTCCCCGTTTTCTCCTTTTTTGATCATTTCCTCTTCCACATCATACTCATCCCGGATATTTCCCATAATCTCTTCGATGATATCTTCCATTGCCACGATCCCTGCCGTTTGTCCATATTCATCGATCACAATAGCCATATGTACCTGTTTTGCCTCCATTTGGGTAAACAAACGGTCAATACTTCTCGTCTCCGGGATAAAGCTTGCCGGCATGAGACACTCCGGAAGTTCGCATAATTTTTTCTTCCGCAGTTCTTCTTTCATATAACATCTCATGAGATCTCTTATATGAGTAATTCCGATGATATTATCTATATCATCCTGATAGACCGGAAATCTGGAATTTTTGGCTTCCAGTACAAACCGTGCCGCCTCCTCCAGTGTCTCTTCCCCGTCTATCGCGACTATGTTCTTTCTGTGCGTCATAACATCTTTTGCATCTTTTTCGCCAAACGCGAAGACATTTTTTATCATTTTGTATTCGTTTTCTTTGATCTTGCCTTCCTGCTTCCCGTCTTTCAACGCAGAAAGGACTCTGTCAGCAATCGTTTCCTGCTTCCCCATTCTTTTCTCCTTTTATGTAGAAAGCGCAAAGCTTACACGCAATGCCTCATCCACTTTTCTCATAATCTCTTTATCGAGATGGCAGACGTTTTCTTTCAGTCTCTGTTTATCGATGGTCCGGATCTGCTCCAGAAGGACAACCGAATTTTTCACAACCCCGTATCGCCGTGCATCTATCTCGACATGCGTCGGGAGTTTTGCTTTATTCATTCTCGACGTGATAGCGGCACAGATCACAGTAGGGCTATGTCTATTCCCCATCTCATTTTGTATAATAAGAACCGGCCGGATACCTCCCTGCTCGGAGCCGACGACCGGACTTAAATCTGCATAGAAAATATCTCCTCGATGCACCTGCACTTTCTTCACACTCCATTTTTTAAGATACTGAAAGTATTTCCATCTTTTCTATGAAGTATTCCGAAAGCAATTTCTTCTCAGGCAAAATAATCCATCTGCGCAATCACTTTTCCATGTCTTGTGTATTCCCTCGGGATCCTCTTATCCAAGTTGCAGAGGAATTCATAATTAAATCTTCCGGAAAGAGCGCTCAGATCTTCTACCTCTATCGTCTCCTCCCCGTCTGTTCCCACGAGGGTTACCGGATCCATAAATTTGACATCATCGATATCTGTCACATCTACCATAAACTGATCCATACACACCCTTCCAAGAAGCGGTGCCTTTTTCCCATGGATCAACACATATCCTTTGTCTGAGAGACTTCTCGGATATCCATCCGCATAGCCTACCGGTACAGTAGCTACCTTCGTCGGGCGGCTTGCGGTAAAACAGCCCCCATAGCTCACAACTTCCCCTTTGTCGATCCATTTCGTATGTACTACGTGGCTCAGAAGAGAGAGCGATGGTTTGAGTGGTACTGCATTTTTATCTACCTCTTCGGACGGATAAAGTCCATAAAGTGCGATCCCGGCTCTTACAAGATCCATATTTGCCTCCGGCACATCTATGATCCCTGCACTGTTGGAACAGTGGCGGTATTGCGGATCTACTCCTTCTTCTTTGAGACGCTCTGTCATCCATCTGTACGCTTCAAGCTGCTGCTTCGTAAATGTCTTATCCGTCTCATCTGCCTTGGCGAAATGAGTAAAGATCCCTTCCATATGTATATTTGGAAGGTTGGCGATCCGGCAGATAGCCTGAACGGATGTTTCCCCGGTCCTAAATCCCAGACGAGACATACCGGTATCAAGTTTGATATGAATATTTGCTGTCTTTTTCATTTCCCCAGCCACAGAAGCGATCTCCATAGCCGATTCTTCTGTATAGACAGTCATGCTGATTCCATGTTCCACAGCCGCCTCGTACTGATCCGGGAACGTACATCCCAGCACGAGGATCGGCTTTTTCACTCCGGATTTTCGGATCAGCACTGCCTCATCCAGTGTTGCCGTAGCATAGCCCCACACAGTCTGCATATCCTCTGCCATTTGCGCAATAGGAATAGCACCGTGTCCATACCCGTCCGCTTTTACTACGAGGATCATCTTCGTATTCGGAGAAATATGTTTCTCCATCTGCTGTATATTATATTCAATCCGATCCAAATTGATCTTTGCACATACTCTGCTGTACTGTTTCATCGTTGTTTTGTCCCTTTCCAATTTACTTCCCCTGATAAAGACGCCGCCATCTCAATGATATCCTCTGCCATGACTCCATGTTCCCCATAGGTTTCTCTGGCCGCATCCCCGGCAAAACCATGGATACAGACCCCAAGCGACGCCGCTTCATACCGATCCATCCCAAGTGCCAGAAGACCGGTTATGATGCCTGCAAGGACATCTCCTGATCCAGCTTTTGCCATCGCTGCATTCCCAGACATGTTCAGATACGGAAATAATCCTTTTCCGGTCACGACTGTCCTTGCATCTTTTGCTGCTAATACTATATTATAGTTTTCCGAATACTGTTGTGCAAGAGAAATCCTGTTTTTTTTCGTCTCTTCCACAGTTTTCGACAGCAGCCTGGACAATTCTTTTACATGAGGTGTAAAGATCAGGCATTTCCCTGCTCCCCTCAAATACCTCTCTTTTTTCTCTTCTTCCATAGAGGCGATCAGATTCAGTCCGTCCGCATCCACGACACAGTTCTTCGGTTGCTCACTCAGGTAGCCGAATACCGTATCTGTGATTTTTCGGGCCGTTTCAGACGTTCCGATACCGCAGCCAAGGCAGATGATATCGGCCCACTCAAGTTTTTCTTTCAGAAGTAAAGCTGCATCTGTCTCGTCTGTATACACTGAGACAATCGCTTCCGGAAGCGTACTCTGCAGAATGATCCGATTTGCTTCCGACGTAAAGATCTGTACAAGTCCGGCTCCTGTTCTGTAGGCTGCTTTTGCTGACAGGTATGAAGCTCCGGACATCCCGCTGCTGCCTGTGATCATCAGTATTTTTCCGTATGTCCCTTTATTGGAGTCCGGTTTCCTTTTAGGACGGAATCTTTCGATATCCTCTTTTTCATAAGTTACATACCTTTGCCCGCACACTTGCTCATTTAAATAGATCCCGATGTCTGCTACAAATACTTTTCCTGCAAAGGATGCGCCCGGATAGAGCACCATACCCGCTTTCTGATAAGCAAAGGTAACAGTCATATCTGCCCGAAAAGCCGTCCCAAGAATTTCTCCAGACGCAGCTGATACGCCAGAGGGAATATCAACTGCCACCTTCTTTCCGGACATGCTGTTTAACTTTTTCAATATCTGTGCATAGTGTCCGGACACTTCCCTTGACAGTCCGATTCCAAACAGCGCATCCACGATGGCCGTGTAGTCTCCTTTTGGAATCTCTCTCATAGTAATGCCCCCGCAGTTTTCAAAAATCTTTCTCTGAGTCTTTGTCTCCTCTGTGCAGTGATCCGGGTTTCCAGCAAGAACGACCGTGACCGTCTTCCCACGCTGCAGCAGAAGTCTGGCCACCGCAAATCCATCGCCCCCATTATTTCCGCTGCCGCATACGATCAGTACATTGCTCAGATCCAACTCCTCCTGTTCCATCACTTCTAAAGTCTTCAAGGCGGCACGTTCCATGAGAACAAGTGACGGCATCCCTGTCTCCTCTATCGTATACCTGTCTGCATCCTTCATTGCTTTTCCATCTAAAATATATTTCATATACGCCCTCCTTTACGGCAACAAAAAGGCGCACAGCACAAACGGGTATCCCGAGTGTTCTGCACGCTTTTTTATTTTCCCTATTTGTCTTCCTGGTGAGTCTCCTTATATCTGAGAACATTATAGGAAAGACGCATCAGGCTTTCGGACAGATGTACGTTCTCCACCACAATATTCTCCGGCAGATTCAGATCCGTATGTGCAAAGTTCCAGATTGCCCGTATTCCATTTTCTACCAGCATGTTGGCAACCGAAATGGCTTTTGCCTTCGGTATAGTCAATACCGCAATCTCAATATCATTATTTTTGATAAAGCTCTTGATCTCATCCATCATACGGATCTCGATTCCCCGAACTGTAATCCCTGCAAGCGTCGGATTGACATCAAAAAGTCCTTTTGTCACAAATCCGCTGCGTTCGAATGCTGCATAGTTGGCAAGCGCCTGGCCCAGATTTCCTGCTCCGATGATAATCATATTGTGTTTTCTGTCAAGTCCCAAGATCTTACCGATCTCCGTATAAAGATATTTTACATTGTACCCATAACCTTGCTGACCAAAGCCACCAAAATTATTCAGATCCTGCCTGATCTGGGAGGCCGTCACTTTCATTCGTTTGCTCAAATCATTGGAAGAGATTCGTTCCACACCGTCTTCCAGCAACTCACCTAAGTATCTATAATATCGCGGCAGTCTTCTGATAACTGCCTGGGAAATTCCTCTTCCTTCCATCTCTTAGCACCTTTCTGTTTTTATTCAATATCTTTATTATATGGGATTCTATCTTTAAAGTCAAACTTTTAACTAAATAATATTGTATTTTGTCCAGATTCCGCTATAATGGATAGGGTACATTTTAAAAAGATCGAATTTATGATTCAGGAGGAACTTATGATTTTAGCATGCCATAACCTGGACAAATCGTTTGGAGAGCAGGTTATCGTAAGAAACGGCTCTTTTCATATAGAAGAACACGAAAAAGCCGCCCTTGTCGGAATCAACGGCGCCGGTAAATCCACAATCCTGAAGATGATTGTAAAAGAGCTGCCTGCGGACAGCGGAGAGGTCATTCTCTCCAAAGGAAAACAGATCGGTTACCTTTCCCAGCATCCCATGACGGACACTTCACGAACCATCTATGAAGAGGTAAAAACTGCCAAACAATACCTCATAGATATGGAAACTCAAATCCGCTCTATCGAGCTGGAGCTGAAGTCTCTTACAGGGGACGCACTGGATGACCGGCTTGCTTCTTATCACAATCTTATGGCCCGCTTTGAACGTGAAGACGGCTATGCGTACGAAAGCGAGATTGTCGGCGTCCTAAAGGGGCTCGGATTTTTAGAAGAAGATTTTACAAAGCCTGTATCCGCTCTTTCCGGAGGCCAAAAAACTCGAGTATCCCTCGGCAAACTTCTGCTCACTAAACCAGACGTCCTGCTTCTCGATGAGCCCACCAACCATCTTGATCTCAATTCCATCGCCTGGCTTGAGACATACCTGATGAATTATCCGGGAGCTGTCCTGATCGTCTCCCACGACCGCTATTTTCTTAATCGGGTCGTTACCAAAATCATCGAAGTAGAGGCAGGAGAAATCCATACATACATGGGCAATTATCAGGATTATGCGTCAAAAAAGCAGCAAATCCGCGAGGCCAAACTCAAAGAATACTTAAATCAGCAGCAAGAAATCCGGCATCAGGAAGCAGTCATTGAAAAACTCCGTTCTTTTAATCGGGAAAAATCTATCAAAAGAGCGGAAAGCCGTGAAAAAATGTTGGCTAAGATGGAGCGGGTAGAAAAACCAGTGGAACTGCATACCGATATTCACCTGAAACTGGAGCCGTCCGTCATCAGCGGAAACGATGTGCTTACTGTAGAGCATTTAAGCAAATCTTTCCCAAACCAAACTCTTTTTACGGATATCAATTTTGAAATCAAGCGGGGCGAGCATGTAGCAGTCATCGGCGATAACGGAACAGGGAAGACGACACTTCTCAAAATCTTAAACGAGGTCATCCCTGCAGACGGCGGAACATTTACTCTTGGCTCCAATGTAAAGATCGGGTACTATGATCAGGAGCACCACGTCCTCCATATGGACAAGACCGTCTTCGATGAAATTTCTGACGACTATCCACGGCTTACCAACACTGAAATCCGTAATATGCTGGCCGCCTTTCTCTTTACCGGGGACGATGTCTACAAACTGATCAAAGATTTGAGCGGTGGAGAGCGTGGACGGGTATCTCTCGCAAAGCTGATGCTTTCCGAGGCCAATTTTCTGATCCTGGACGAGCCAACCAACCATCTCGATGTAGCATCAAAGGAAATTCTGGAAAAAGCGCTGAATGATTATACCGGAACTGTCCTCTATGTGTCTCATGACCGTTACTTTATCAATCAGACAGCCACCCGAATTCTGGATCTTGTAAACCATAAATTTGTCAACTATATCGGAAATTACGATTACTATCTGGAGAAAAAAGAGGAATTGACTGCCGCTTATGCCGCACCACTGGAAGAACCTGTGACGGCAGCATCTGGGGCCAACAGCGATTCCGCCGGAAAGCTGGACTGGAAAGCGCAGAAAGAAGCCCAGGCAAAAGAGCGTAAACGTCAAAATGATTTAAAACGCACAGAAGAACAGATTGAAAAACTGGAGACACGGAATCAGGAAATCGATACTCTCCTTACACGTGAAGATATCTACTCCAACTCCGTGAAATGCCAGGAACTGGCAAAAGAAAAAGCTGCCATCTCAGAAGAGCTGGCTGAATTATACGAAAAATGGGAAGGACTGGCCGAATAGTGGCAGTCCTTCCTTTTTCATCTCTTTTGTGAGAATCGGTATATTCTTGATTATTTATCAGAAATTTTTGCTAATTCTTTCCGCAACAGCTTTTATGAATCCCTCACTGTTCAATACCATTGGGTTTTCTATTGTCGTGATAAGCGCCAGATCTTTTGTCATTTGACCTCCTTCGATTGTCTCAATGGTGGCTTTTTCCAGGCAGTCGGCAAAATCCTGAAGTTCCTTGTTTCCATCCAATTCTCCACGCTTTCTAAGCGCTCCGCTCCAGGCAAAAATTGTTGCCACAGAGTTTGTGGATGTCTCTTCGCCTTTCAGATGTTTATAATAATGTCTCTGCACCGTTCCGTGGGCAGCCTCATATTCATAGTATCCGTCTGGAGATACGAGGACAGATGTCATCATAGCCAGAGAGCCGAAAGCGGAGGAAATCATATCGCTCATCACATCTCCATCATAATTTTTACAAGCCCATATATATCCGCCTTCCGATTTCATGACACGTGCTACGGCATCGTCGATCAGCGTATAGAAATAAGTAATCCCTGCTTTCTCAAACTGTTTTTTGTATTCCGCGTCAAAAATCTCCTGGAAAATATCTTTAAAAGTGTGATCGTATTTTTTCGAAATCGTATCTTTTGTGGCAAACCAGAGATCCTGCTTTGTGTCCAGAGCATAAGCAAAACAGCTTCTCGCAAAGCTTGCGATAGAACCACTCAAGTTATGCATCCCTTGAATAATGCCGTCTCCCTCAAACTGATGGATCAGTTCTCTTGTCTCGGTCCCGTCCTCAGCAGTAAATACAAGTTCTGCCTTTCCTTTTCCGGACACCTTCATTTCTGTCCCTTTGTAGACGTCCCCATATGCATGTCTTGCAATGGTAATCGGCTTTTTCCAGTTTTTCACGCATGGTTCAATTCCCTTTACAACGATCGGAGCGCGAAATACGGTTCCATCCAAAATAGCACGAATCGTTCCATTCGGACTCTTCCACATTTCTTTCAGATCATACTCTTCCATTCTGGCTGCATTTGGTGTGATTGTTGCACATTTGACAGCCACTTTATATTTCTTTGTGGCCATCGCGCTGTCGACAGTTACCTGGTCGTCAGTCTCGTTTCTGTGTTCAAGTCCCAGGTCGTAATACTCTGTCTTCAGATCCACAAAAGGAAGGATCAGATGATCTTTGATCATCGCCCAGAGAATCCTTGTCATTTCATCCCCATCCATCTCTACGATAGGTATCTGCATCTTGATTTTTTCCATACGTGGTATCCCTCTCTTTCTATTCATTTCCGATTTCATCCAGACGAAGGTGCTGTACTACGTGCCTGATATGTTCTTCCATAAGCTTCTCTGCCTGGTCTTCATCGCGTTGTTTCGTTGCTTCCAGAATTTTCATATGTTCCCCGATGGATTTCTCAGCTCGGTTCTCTGTACGAATCGAACGTTTTCTCGCCATCTCTACGTAACGATGGAAGTCTGTCAGAAGATGCTTTAGCATCCTGCTTCCGCACGCTTCATATAATATCACATGGAATTTGCCGTCAAGCTGTGCAAGCTGTTCTGTCATCCCTTTTTTTCTATAAAATTCTGACAAAAGCAGCATTTCCTCCATCTCGTCTATCTGCTCCTGGGAAACCCGCTTTGCGGCAAGCCGCGCTGCCAGACCTTCCAGCCTGATGCGGATCATATAGATATCCCTCACGTCTTCCGCGGAAATCCCATTTACATAAGTCCCTTTATTGGGGACAATGGTCACAAGGCCTTCAAGCTCCAGCTGTCTGAGTGCTTCCCTTACCGGTGTCCGGCTTACCCCAAGCTCTTTTCCTATAGTCACTTCCCGAAGTTCGTCGCCTTCTTTATACTTTCCGGTTAAAATTCCATCCCTCAGTGTCCGGAATACTTTTCCGCTCAATGAATAATCCTGATATGTCTCCATTATACCTCTCTTTACCTCTCATTTAAAGAATGATCTGCATTTCGTGACAAAGTTCTGTGATCTTCCGCACCATTTCTGCATCTGTCATAACTGTAACTCTTCCCTCTTCGTACTGCATGTCTACCCATTTCTTTACTTCTTGTACAAGCAGGGAATCTTTCCCCACATTTCTCTCTTTCGGGAGTTTATAATATGTATTGATCCAGTGTGCGATTCCGGCAATCCCGGAAGTGTTAGACACAGAAACGACAGCCGGTCGGTTCAGGAATTTGCCGGTGTCAAAAATATTATAGATCTCTTCATTTTTCAAAAGTCCGTCGGCATGGATCCCAGCTCTTGTCACATTGAAATTTTTCCCGACAAACGGTGTGTGTTCCGGGATATGGTATCCAATTTCCTTCTCGTAGTACTCTGCCAGCTCCGTGATAGCAGTCGTATCCATACCATCCAACGTCCCTCGAAGCTGTGCATACTCAAATACCATTGCTTCCAGAGGAGTGTTTCCTGTTCGTTCTCCAATTCCAAACAATGAACAGTTTACCCCGCACGCCCCATAAAGCCAGGCCGTCGTCGCATTGCTGACCGCCTTGTAAAAATCATTGTGCCCGTGAAATTCGATAAGTTCGCTCGGGACACCGGCATGGATCATAATCCCATAGATAATCCCCGGGACAGACCTTGGAATCACAGCTCCTGGATAATTGACGCCATATCCCATCGTATCACACACTCTCACTTTGATCGGGATATGATACTCTGCCATCAGATTCATTAGTTCCAGACAAAATGGAATCACAAATCCGTAAATATCGGATCTCGTAATATCTTCCAGGTGGCAGCGCGGGCTTACCCCGATCTCCAGGCACTGGCGGATTACAGAGAGATAGTGCTCCATCGCTTCCCGTCTCGTCATCTTCAGTTTATAAAAAATGTGATAATCGGAACAGCTTACGAGGATTCCCGTCTCTTTCAAACCGATATCTTTTACAAGCTCAAAATCTTTTTTGCTGGCGCGGATCCAGCTTGTCACTTCCGGGAAATCATATCCTCTTTCAAGACATTTGTAGACGGCATCCCTGTCTTTTTTGCTGTAAAGGAAGAATTCGCTCTGACGGATCTTTCCCTTTGGTCCACCCAACCTGTGAAAATAATCGTAGATCGTCACGATCTGTTCCGTTGTGTATGGCGCCCTGGACTGCTGTCCGTCGCGGAATGTCGTATCCGTGATCCAGATATCATCCGGCATACAGTGCGGAACAATACGATCGTTAAAGGCAATCTTCGGTATCTCGTCATATGGAAACAGATTCCGGAAAACATTCGGTGTATCCACATCCACAAGCGGATACATATGTTCTTCCAGCTGAAGCAGATTGTTGTGATAATTCATGTAGACTCTTCTATTTTCCATTTCAATTCTCCTTCTTTGCAATTTTGTATAATTGTATACAATTATACAACCTATGTCAATACTTTAACGTAATAAAAGAGGAAAATGTTCCGCCGAATCAACAGATCATTTTCCTCTTTTATTTTTTCGTCTCCCGAACCAGGATCCTATCTTCTTCTTTCGTACTTAATCAATGTCTGGAGATATTTCTCAATATCGAGTATCCGAAAATAAAGATCTCCGCTTTTTTCTGTAAAATCAAGGCTTTGGGCAATGGATTCCAGAAGCTGATCATCCAATTCTGACCGATGCCGCTGGAGAAAAGCAAGCTTCTCTTCATTTTTCCCCAATTCCAGAAAAGCCAGAAGAAGCTGCACGCTCTTCTCGTCATCCTCATGGCTTTTTCCTTCCTTTCGATCTGGCTGAAACGGACATCCTTCATTTGGTTCCGCAATCTTCTCAAACAAATATTCCTGGGATGATTCCGGAAATTTCCCTGGCTCTGCCTTACTCATAAACATTGGGAGGGATTTTGCATAAACGGGATGATCCCCGTACATTCCCTCATAGATGACAAGCTCTTCCAGCGTCTCCGTATGTCTTGCCACCGCCAGAATCCGGTATATCTCTCCTTCAAAATGCCGGTAGTACTGCCCTTTCTCCGGTATCTCTCGTCCCAAAGTGAATCCTCCTTTTTCAAACAATGATTAGTACAGCTTTGCCCCGATCAGTTTCGGACGGAACCCTTTTTCTTCCAGCGCTGACAAAATTTCCTGCTTATGTTCCGTACCGAAGGCCTCCATCGTGATACGAAGTTCCACCGCCGCATTCCGGTTTGTACTTACAAACTGGTTATGTTCCAGCTTGATGACGTTTCCCTGGGCATCCGCAATGGTCTTCGCCACTCTCACAAGCTCGCCCGGTTTATCCGGAAGAAGCACCGATACGGAGAAGATCCGATCTCTCTGGATCAGGCCATGCTGCACGATAGATGCCATTGTAATGACGTCCATATTTCCTCCGCTCAGGATACAGACTGCCTTTTTCCCTTTTAGTTTCATCTGTTTTAATGCCGCCACAGAGAGAAGACCAGAATTTTCTACAACCATCTTGTGATTTTCTACCATATCAAGGAATGCTCCGATGAGTTCATCGTCGTCCACTGTCAAAATCTGATCCACATTTTCCTTCACATATTCAAATGTTTGTGTTCCAACTTTTTTGACAGCTGTACCATCTGCGATCGTATTGGCACTTGGAAGCTCTACCGGTTCTCCTGCTTTTAAGGCCGCCTTCATGCTTGCCGCTTCCGATGGCTCCACACCGATTACCTTGATTTTCGGATTCAGCATTTTGGCGAGCGTGGATACCCCTGCTGCCAGTCCGCCTCCACCGATCGGCACAATGATGTAATCCACAGTCGGGAGTTCCTGTACGATTTCCATCGCAATCGTTCCTTGTCCGGTTGCCACATCCAGATCGTCAAAAGGATGCACAAATGTATATCCATGTTCTTTAGCAAGTTCATAGGCTTTGCTGCAGGCATCGTCATAAACGTCTCCGTGAAGCACCACATCCGCCCCGAGATTTTTTGTGCGGTTTACTTTGATCAGCGGAGTAATCGTAGGCATGACGATCGTCGCCTTACATCCGAACTCTCTTGCCGCATACGCTACACCCTGCGCATGATTTCCGGCCGACGCTGTGATCAGTCCTTTTTTCTTCTCTTCCTCTGTAAGCGTGCTGATCTTATAGTATGCTCCCCGGATTTTGTAAGCACCGGTATGCTGCATGTTTTCCGGCTTTAAAAAGATTTTGCCCCCGGTCTCCTCGCTCAAATATTCGCTGTAAACAAGTTTGGTCGGGTTTGTCACTTTCTTTACGAGTTCGCTCGCTTCTTCAAATTTCTCCAATGTCATCATAGCTGATTCCTTCTTTCCTCACTCTGTCATGTGTTTCACTTAGTTCTCTTCATCCTCTTTTGCATCGTCTGTAAACAGTGCATTTACAAAATCATCCGAATTGAATTTCTGCAGATCTTCGATGCTTTCCCCAACACCAATATATTTTACCGGAATTCCGAGTTCCGCCTGGATGGCAACTGCGATTCCCCCTTTTGCAGTGCCGTCCATTTTTGTAAGGACAATCCCGGTGATCTGGGCCGCTTCCATGAACTGTTTTGCCTGTGCAAGAGCATTCTGTCCAGTCGTCCCGTCCAATACGACAAGCGTTTCCCTGTATGCATCCGGGTACTCTCTCTCAATGACACGGTTGATCTTCTTTAGTTCCTCCATGAGATTTTTCTTATTGTGAAGACGTCCTGCCGTATCACACAGCATGACATCCGCCTTCCTGGCTTTTGCCGCCGCAACTGCATCGTAGACGACAGCCGCTGGATCAGATCCTTCCTGGCCTCCGATAAACTCTGCATTGGCGCGATCTGCCCATTCTTTTAACTGTTCTCCGGCTGCCGCCCGGAAAGTGTCAGCTGCCGCGATCACGACTTTTTTCCCTTCGCTTCTGAGTTTTCCGGCAAGTTTTCCAATCGTCGTTGTCTTTCCGACTCCGTTTACTCCGATCACAAGAACAACCGATGTCCGGTTTTCAAACTCATAGGCGGTCTCGCCGATCTGCATCTGCTCTTTGATACTATCGATCAAAAGCTGCTTGCAGTCCATCGGCTCTTTGATATGGTTTTCTTTTACTTTCTGTCTCAGATCATCAAGGATCGAGTAAGTCGCTTTGACTCCAAGATCCCCCATAATAAGAATCTCTTCCAGCTCTTCATAGAACTCTTCGTCGATCCGGGAAAATCCGCCAAATAAACTGTCTAGCCCGGATACAATATTTTTTCTTGTCTTCGTAAGCCCTGAAACAAGCCTTCGAAAGAATCCTTTCTTTTCCTCTGCCATACTTTTTTCCTCCATTTTCTATTATAATCTCTCGGAATCTTCATCCCTTGATTTATAAGGGGTTTGGATTCCTTTTTT
>NZ_JBKSWG010000038.1:0-13914 GCF_047234585.1 Sellimonas sp.
GTAATTCCTTACTGGCTGTAAGGGGTATTAACCATAAATATATTGTAGTAGTAGACGAAAGGATCAAAACGATGATGTATTATATGGCACCTCTTGAGGGAGTGACCGATTTCGTGTATCGAGGTTTGTTTGACCGGTATTTTGGACCGGCTGACAAATATTTTATTCCGTTCCTGACACCTGCAGAAGGAGGAAAGCTTTCCAGAAGACAAAAAGCGGATGTCCTCTGGGAGAACAATGAAGGGCTTGCCTCGGTGCCTCAGATTCTGACCAATTCCCCGGAGGAGTTTGCTGCCCTTGCTGTCAGGCTTCACAAATGGGGGTACAGGGAAGTGAACCTGAATCTTGGATGTCCGTCCAGGACAGTCGTATCAAAAGGGAAGGGGGCTGGATTACTCAGGGAAAGAGAATACCTTAGGGAATTTCTGGATCGTATTTTCGACAAGGCCGATGTGGAAATTTCTATAAAAACAAGAATAGGGGCAGAAGATCCGGAGGAGTTTGATATGCTCTTAGAACTCTACAATCAGTACCCAGTCAAAGAACTCATCGTTCATCCTCGTACACTGACAGAATATTATAAAGGCGCCCCACACCTTGATGCATATATAAAGGCCATGAAAAAATCCAGGCATCCACTCTGTTACAACGGCGACCTTTTTACTGCAGAGGATGTGCAGCGTCTTCGGAAGAAATGTCCAGGTGTGGAGCGATTGATGTTTGGGAGAGGACTCATTGGAAATCCCTCTCTTTTGTCGGAAATAAAGGGCGAAAGAAAAGCAGGGCCCTCCGTCTATCTGGAATTTCAAAATGCCCTTGTGGAAGCATATCGGGAAAAACTCGGGAAGGAAAAATATGTACTTGCGAAGATGAAAGAACTGTGGACATACCGCGGGATGACAGGGCTTCTTGGGCGCACCGGGATAGAGCGGATACAAAGGACCAGAAGTCTGAAAGAATATATGGAAGAGATAAAAAGAAGCGAAGGAGAGGAAGTAAATGCGTGAGATGAGATTGAAAAAGCGGGAAATTACGGATCAGGCCACACTTCGGGAGATCGTTGAAAAGAGCGCGGTCGTACGGATAGGCGTCGCGGATGAAGACGGAATCTTTGTTATCCCGTTGAACTTCGGATATGACTGGACGATCAAAAAAACAGGAGAACCGGAGTGGAAAATCTATATTCATTCCGCTCAGAAAGGAAGAAAGGCAGACGCTTTCCGAAAACATCCCGTCGTCGCCATTGAGATGGATATCGAACGAGGTGTTATTACTGGAGAGTATTCCTGTGCATATTCCTGTTCCTATCAGAGTATTATGGGAAGTGGCAAGATACGTCTTTTGACAGAAAAGGAAGAAAAGCTGCATGGTCTCGAGAAGATCATGGAACATATGGCCCCTGACGCTGATATCCGATTCGAGACAAATATGATCGAAGCAGCGGATGTGTACTGTATTGATGTGACTTCTTTTACAGGAAAAGAGAGATAAAAAAGACAACGTATGAAGGAGAAATCTGCCGCATATATTGCTAGAAAAGCAAGGTGTGCGGCGTTTTTATGGGAATAAGGCAAAACAAAAAAAACAACGGAAAAGAGCCGCGTGGAGATATCGTACGAAAAAAGATTGCTGAGGCGGCAGATGTTCCTAAAGATGTTGTGCTTGGGATGCCGCTGGTTTCCTTGACGGGAAAAGCGGAACTATGTATAGAGAATTACAGAGGGATTTTGGAATATACAGAAGAATTGATCCGGATTCGGACAAAGGAAGGTGTTCTTAGGGTCACAGGACGACGAATGCGGATTGAGTACTATCTTGATGATGAGATGCAGATCACAGGGAATATAGCAAAAGTGGAATTTGAGAACAAGGGGGATGGACATTGCTGACTCGGATATTGCGATACGTAAAAGGTTATGTCAGAATCCGGATCAGGGGAAATTCTCCAGAACGGTTTCTGAATCTGTGTCGGTATCATCATATTCCGGTATGGGGTCTGGAACCAAAGGGGCATGCGTATGAGATGTATGTTACCATCCACGGAGTAAAACATCTTGGCCCCATTTTGCGGAAGACCAACACGAGAATGCGGATCCTGAAAAAATACGGCCTTCCTTTCTTTCTCTTTCAGCATAGAAAACGAAAAGTATTTTTTGCCGGGTGTCTGGGATGTCTGGCTCTTATTTATGTGCTGTCGTTGTTTGTGTGGGATATACAGATAGAAGGAAATTATAAAAAGACCGACGAGACGCTCCTTGCTTTCCTGAGAAAAGAGAAGATTGCCTGCGGAATGAGACGCTCGGAAGTGGATTGCCCAGAGATCGCAAAGATGATCCGGAAAGAGTTCGAAGATGTGATATGGGTCTCCGCTTCTTTGGAAGGGTGCCGCATCCGCATTGCTATAAAAGAAAACAGCGATTCCGGGGAAGAGGCTGAACAAGGGGCGGAAGAAAAGAAGACAGGAGAAAACAGTGAAGAAGGGACAGATCTTATCGCGGAAAAAGACGGTGTCGTGCGAAAGATCGTAGTTCGAAATGGTATTCCGCAGGTTCATGAAGGAGATCAGGTAAAAAAAGGAGATCTTCTTGTATCAGGGAAAGTGGAGATAAAAAATGACAGCCAGGAAATCACAGGATGGCAATACCAGCATTCCGACGCGGACATCTGGATGGAAACAGAACAGGAGTATGAGGATATTCTGAACCTTAGTTACAAGGAAAAGCGCTATGAAAAACGAGAAAAGCATCAGATTTATTGGAAAACAGGGAAAAAGGAATATGATCTTGGGAGCGAGATGAAAGCTGGAAAACAGGTGGAGATTCATTCCTCAGAAGTAAGGATCGGTCTGTCGAAAAGTTTTCAGTTTCCCATTTCCGTAGGCATTCGGACGATGCGGACGTACAAAAATATTGGGAAAACCTACACCCAGGAAGAGTTTCAGAAAATCCTCAGTGAAAGATTTGCACTATTCCAGAGGGATTTAAGAAAAAAAGGGGTTCAAATTTTGGAGAATAATGTTAAAATATACAAGGACAAAGACAACGCATATGCAAGGGGAACATTAACTCTGCTTGAAAAATGCGGAAAGGAAAGAAAGACAGAACATGGGAATGTTAGAGAGAATGATTGAAATTCCGGCTGAGCACGAAGGAAATGTATTTGGACAGCTGGACGTCCATGCCAAGAAGATAGAACGGATTCTTCACGTGACTTTTATCGCAAGAAATGGAAGCGTGAAGATCATGGGAGAAGAACATCGGACAAAACAGGCGGAAGAAATTCTTGAAAAGCTTCTGGAGCTTTCCAGAAGAGGAAATGTCATAACAGAACAAAATGTGGATTATCTGCTGGCACTGTCTATGGAAAATGAAAAAGGGGATGTCCTGGAAATCGACAAAGACGTGCTTGCCTATACGATCCAGGGGAAACCTGTAAAGCCAAAGACGTTTGGACAGAAATCTTACGTGGATGCCATCCGCAACGATATGGTTGTATTCGGACTTGGCCCTGCCGGAACAGGAAAGACTTATCTTGCCATGGCCATGGCTATTACAGCATTTAAAAACAATGAAGTGGGCAGGATCATCCTGACAAGACCGGCTATTGAAGCAGGGGAAAAGCTTGGATTCCTTCCGGGCGATCTGCAAAGTAAGATCGATCCGTATCTGAGACCGCTTTATGATGCACTGTATCAGATCATGGGCGCAGAAAGCTTCCAGAAAAATTCAGAAAAAGGTCTGATTGAGGTGGCGCCGCTGGCTTACATGAGAGGACGGACACTGGACAACGCTTTTATCATTCTGGATGAAGCACAAAATACGACGCCGGCTCAGATGAAGATGTTTCTAACGAGAATCGGATTCGGGTCAAAAGTCGTTATTACCGGGGATGAGACACAAAAGGACCTTCCTTCAGGTCAGATGTCAGGTCTTGATGTGGCGGTAAAAGTAGTCAAAAATTTGGATGGTATCAGCATCTGCCGTTTGACCAGCAAAGACGTAGTGCGTCATCCGCTCGTACAGAAGATCGTCAAAGCGTATGAGGCATACGAAAAAATGGAAGACAAGGGGAAGAAGAGAAAGAATAAAAGCAGGAGAATCAGAGGACAAAAGGAGTAAAGATGAGTTTATATTTTGAAGAAGAGTCAGATATCAGACTTTCTATCGACTGTGAAAAGACGGCCAGGGAAGTGATAGATGCAGCCCTTGATTATGAGAACTTTCCATATGAAGCGGAAGTGGAAATTCTTCTGACGGACAATGAAGCGATCCAGGAACTGAACAGAGAGTACCGAGATATAGACAGGCCGACAGACGTCCTGTCTTTCCCAATGATCTCCTACGACAAGGCAGGGGATTTTTCAATCCTGGAGTCGGAAGAAGATTGCTTCAACCCTGAGACCGGGGAAGCGGTACTTGGAAATATTGTGATTTCCAAAGAAAAAGTTCTGGCTCAGGCACAGGAATACGGGCATTCGGTTTTGCGAGAGTACGCGTTTTTGATCGCTCACAGTATGCTGCATCTGATGGGATATGACCATATGGAGGAAGAAGAGAGGCTTGTGATGGAGGCGAAACAAAAAGAGATCCTGGAAAAGCTTGGGATATCCAGATGATGTGTTGGCGCTGACACAAAGTGTATAAAATCAGACAAAAGAAAAAGAAATAGCGGGGTGTTCTATGGGTAAAAAGAAAAATGGAAATGAGTTCCTTGTGCAAGGCAGCATTCTTGCGGCGGCGGGGATGATTTCCAGAATTATTGGTATGATATACCGTATTCCCCTTTTGAATATAATGGGGATCACAGGACAGGGATTTTATGAAGTTGCATATCAGATTTACAATATTGCGCTGATCCTGACGTCCTACAGTCTGCCGCTTGCCGTGTCAAAACTGGTCTCTGCAAGATTGTCCAAAGGGCAGGAAAAGAATGCATACCGAATCTTAAAGACAGCTCTTTTGTTTGCGGCTGTTGTGGGAGGCGGAGTAAGCTTTCTGATTTTCTTTGGGGCGGACTTTATCGCCGGAGACATTATGAAAATGGGAATGAGTGCCTATGGCCTTCGGGTTTTAGCGCCAGGTCTCTTTATCGTGGCTGTGATGGGTGTCCTCAGAGGGTATTTCCAGGGACGAGGCTCTATGGTGCCTACAGCGGTTTCCCAGATACTGGAACAGATTATCCATGCCATTGTAAGTATTGTCGGCGCGGCAGTGCTTCTGAAGTATGGGCAGAATATTGCAGAAAAACAGGGAAACAAGCTTTACGGTCCGGCATACTCGGCGGCAGGAGCAACACTGGGCGTTATCGTCGGTGGATTGACAGCTCTTATGTTCCTGATCCTGATTTTCTATGCATATAAAAATGTATTGAGAAAAAAAATGTACCGGGACAAACATGCGGAGAAAGAATCTTTCCGTTTCCTTTTTCGTATCCTGATCCTTACGATCGCACCGGTCATTTTAAGTTCGACTGTTTATAATATACAAAATGTCATAGACAGCGCCATGTTTACAAGTATCATGTCCGCACAGGGATTTTCCGAAAAGTATGCGGCCGATCTTCTTGGAAGCCTTGGACAGTACTATACGCTGTTTAACGTTCCTCTTTTCATGGCAAATGCGCTGGGGTCTTCAGTCGTGCCGCCGCTTGTGCGTGCGTACGAGAACAAAGACAGTGGCCAGGTACATCAGAAAATCGAACTTGCAATGCGAATGACGATGCTGATCGCGGTGCCGAGTGCGGTGGCATTCATCGTCATCCCAAAAGAGATGCTGGATCTCATATGGGGATCTATCGACAATACAGTTGCGGCCAACCTGTTTCGGATCGGTGCAGTCTCCATTGTGTTCTACTCGATATCTACGCTGACCAATGCGGTGCTTCAGGGGGTAAACAAGATGATGGCTCCGGTCAAGAATGCGACGGTCTCCCTTATCATCCATGTAGTATGCCTTTTTATTATGCTGGTAGTTTTCCACTGGAGCATTTATGCCGTGGTGGCAAGCAAGGTTGTATTTGGCATTACGATGTGTATTCTGAATGCACACGACCTTCGGGAAGCGGTCGGGTATATACAGGAAAAGAAAAAGACGTTTATCCTTCCTACGATCGCAGCCGTGATTATGGGAGTTGTCGTTTTTGTAGTGCAATTCATGCTGGCACTTGTCATCCATGATAAAGTGGCAACTGTCATTGCCATCGTTGTAGGTGTTGTCGTATATGGAGTAGGACTGCTTGCAATTGGCGGACTGACGGAGCAGGAAATCCGTTCAATGCCAAAAGGAATTCAGATTGCAGGTCTATTGAAAAAAGTACATTTACTGAAATAGGAGAGAGAGGATGAAAAGACTGCTTTTGATTCACGATCTCTGTTCTGCCGGCAAAGCAGGGATGATGAACATGATCCCGATACTGAATGGAATGGGCGTGGAAGTCTGCCCGGTTCCCACGATGCTTCTTTCCACCCATACGGGTGGTTACGGGAAGCCGGCTGTACTTGCGGTTCCGGGGACATACGTGGAGGATTGCCTTCGGCATTACGAGAGAGAAGGGATTCGTTTTGATGCCGTGTTCATCGGATACCTGGGCAGCGCCGCAATGGCGGAGAAAGTTTTTGAACTTCTGGAAAAGATGCAGGGTGTTCCTGTTATCTTTGATCCCATTATGGGGGATCATGGAAAGTATTATTCCAATTTTGATGATTCCTACTGTGGTGTGCTAAGACGCCTTGCATCTTGTGCGGACGTTCTTTTGCCAAATATGACCGAGGCGTCATTTCTGTCTGGTAAACCGTACAGCGATGAGGCGGATGACAAAGAGGTGTTTGATATGGCAAAGTATCTGACAACGCTTGGAGCAGGAACTGTCATTATCACAAGTGCAGCTTCCGGAAAAGAAAAGATCCGGACTGCCATCTGGGAAAAAGGTATATTTGAGATTCAGGAAAGGGAAAAGGTCCCATATATGTCTCACGGGACAGGGGATCTGTTTGACGGAGTCTTTGCAGGTGCTTATATAAATGGAGCCAAATGTGGAGAATGCGTAAAGAAAGCATCGGACTTTGTTGCGGACTGCCTTCAGATGAAAGCAGAAGAAGGGACGCCGGAAAGGGACGGTCTTCCTTTTGAGACGCTTTTGCGTCGACTTGTATAAATTTTATCATTTTGCCGATACTGTATAAAAAAGGAGAGGACTTCTTATGAAAAGATACGGTATCTGGTATTGTGTGATTTTTGCCTGCTGTCTTGGACTTCTGGGGGCTGCTTATCAGATCAGCTTCCATTACGCGGAAGAGAAAGCCAGGCAGGAAGCCAAAATTGAGGAGGCAAAGATTCAGGAAGCACAGAAAGAAGCAGGATATGAAGTTTCCGCCAAAGGAAGCAAAGGCGAGGACGAAGTGTTTTATTTGATGGATCTCAATGGGTTTGTGGCTGTATATAAATCCGATAAGACGACGATCTATGAATACACAAATATCGTTACAGCGGATCTGCCAGAAGATGTGCGCCAAGAAATAGAGAAGGGAAAGGAAATCCGCACTGTCAAAAAACTGTACGGATTTCTGGAGAATTACTCCAGTTAAGTAAGAAAGTAAAAAGAGAAAGGTACAAAGGATATGAAAGAAGAACGGATTCGAAGAATCAACGAATTATATCATAAGTCAAAAGCTGAAGGCCTCACAGAAGAGGAAAAGATAGAGCAGAAGATTCTGCGTCAGGAATATATCGATGCATTTCGGGAAAATCTGAGAGGGCAGCTTAACAATATTTCCATCAAAGAAAAAGATGGCTCGATAACCAACCTGGGCGAAAAGTATGGAAAGAAAAAAACACATTAGAGAAGCGATCATCAGGAAAAGAGATGCCATGCCGGAGGAAGAAAGGCATGAAAAGAGCCTTCGGATTGCAGAGAAAATAAAGGATCTCCCAGTCTACCAAAAGGCACATGTTCTTCTCATTTACAGAAATTTCCGCTCGGAGGTAGAAACAGAAGTAATTTTTGACGATGCGTGGAAACGAAATAAAACAGTCTGTGCCCCGAGAGTGGAAGGGAATGAGATCCGTTTCTGTCAGGTAAGAAGCCGGGAAGATTTTGAGAGCGGAGTGTGGGGGATCCAGGAGCCGAAAATGTCGTGCCCGGTTTTTCGGGAGGCGGAAGAAGGTGTGGATATCTTTGCCATTCTTCCCGGGACGGTTTTTGATAAAAAGGGCAGAAGGATTGGCTACGGAGGGGGATATTATGACCGCTACCTGGAAGGAAGAGAGAATATCCACACAGCGGCGCTGGGGTTTGATATCCAGGTATTGGACAAGATTCCTTCTGATCCGTTTGACGTTTGCCCGGAGATGATCGTAACAGAGAGTCATATTTACATGCAGAGGAGGGAAGAACATGTATAGTCTGCCAAAAGATCCGGTCATGATGCTGAGCGCAGTCAATATGAAACTGAGAGACTATTATCCGAACCTGGATGCCATGTGTGAGGATATGGGCGTGGAAAAAGCAAAGATCTGTTCTGCGCTTGGAGCTATCGATTATGAATACGATTCGGAAAGAAATCAGTTTGTGTAAGCAGAAAGCAGTTTATCTACTTTCTGCTTGCTTTTTATATATGCCCGTGCTATACTGTAGACATTTCTAAAAAGGCTGCATCAGACAGCCATTCTATTTTGTCTGAAACGATTCTGTTTCAGCAATCCCAATTTATTTTATTGAGACAAAGCAGGACGAGCAGAGGAGGTGGTTCCCTTGGTGGTTTTATTTTTGTACCTATTTACTGAATAAAGGATGATTATGGAGGAATTTTATGAGAAAAAATAGAATATGGAAGGCGATTATCGCCATGGCGCTTGTGGGAACCGCCTGTTTTGGCGCTCTTAGCGGACTGTCTGCGTATTTTACAGATTCTGATGAGAAGATCAACACGGTAACAGTTGGGAATGTAAAGACAGACTTGGAAGAACCGGGATGGGAGGATGTGCCGGAAGACGACAAGCAGGATATTACTCCGAACGAAACGATCCAGAAAGATCCGGAAATCACGAACACGGGGAAAAATGATGCTTTTGTCTTCGCTGAAGTACAGATTCCGGTTAAAAATATAGTCTGTGTGGGAGAGGATGGACAGAAGCTTCCTGCCGCTGAGACGGAACTTTTTTCCTATGAAATCCAGGAAGGATGGACCAAGATCAAGGAGGAGGATGTTGGAGAAAACGACGAGGAGAAATTCCGGAAATATGTCTATGCGTACGGAAGCGAAACAGAGTGCATGATGCTCAAACCGGGCGAGACGACACCGCCGCTTTTTACTGACATCACACTTGTCAATGCAGTGGAAGGACAGATCGATGACGCTACATTGGAAATCCCGGTAAAGAGCTATGCGATCCAGGCGGAAAACGCAGGAGATTCCAAATTGCCGGAAGATATTTACGATATGTATATGAAGCAAAACCAGGAAGGATAAAAGAAGGGAGCGGCTATGAGAAGATGGACCAGGAAACTCTGTATACTGGCTGTTCTGGGAGGTTTTCTCTTTGGAGGCATCAAATTGTACCGGGGTCTTGCCGGGGTGGCGGATGCATATCTATCCAACTTGGATGAAAAGGTCAATGTAGTCCGTGCCGGAAGCAATAAAAGCCATATCGAGGAAGAGTTTACCCCGCCGGATGAAGTAAAGCCGGATACGGAATATGAAAAAGTTGTGACAGTCAAAAATGATACGGATACCGACTGCTATGTCAGAGTCATCGCGGAAACCTGGGACAGTGCAGTACATGTAACTATGGACGTGAATACTAAGGACTGGTCTGAAAAAGGAGAGGATGGGTATTATTATTATCAACACATCCTTGGACCAGGGGAAGAGACAGAACCGATCATTCGTGCGGTGCGTACACACGACGAGGCAGTTCCGTTTGAAGTGATCGTGTACGAGGAGACGGTCCAGGCAGCAGGGTACGACTCTCCCATAGAAGCGTTTGCATCCATAAAGGGAAAGTAAGGAGGAATCAATTTGAAGAAATGGAAAACACTCTTTATTACTGTCTGTATGGCGTTCCTTCTGGGATTTGGAGGCATCGTCTCCCATGCAGCAACCCATGTCCCTGCTCTCGAAGCAGCAAAGCAGGAAGGAAGTGATATTACAGTCAAAAATTATGGGGATCCGGAAAACTCTGACTATTCTTTCCGGCTGAAGAGGACAGAACAGACGACATGTACATGGACAGATGCAAGTGGAGTTAATGGGAAAAAGCCGTATCATCAGAAAGGAGCCTCCATCGAACGGTGGGGACAGATGGTCACGAGCGACGCGCAGAAAGGGAAAATTTCCTGTTATCTTACAAATATGGGAAATTACAAAGGAAAAAGCACGAATCTGAAGATCACATTTACAGACTGGCCAGATTATCGAACCCAATCAGGGGAAAGATACTACCCGGTAGTAGGCGTAGTTCTGTCACTTACGACAGATCTCTATGGGCTGACTTTCAGCGACATTTGGTATGAAGCAAAACTGGAAATATTTGACGATCAGGGGAATCCTTTGAAAGTGGACATGACCTATCGGGCGGAAGATCTGGATTACGGACAGATACTTGGGATCAGCAAAAACGACTCGTTAAGCGGGATGAATATACCGGAAGACAGCAGAGTTTATTACAAGGAAGAGGACGGATTCCATTATTTCTATGCAGATAACATAGATTCGCAGGAGTATGAAAAGGACAGTGTACAAATCCAGTACGAAGATACATCAGTCTTTACGCTTAGAGTAGGAGGAGGTGTGGCGCTTCCTGGAACATGCACATATGAGAAGTATGTCACTAAGCAGCTTCAGGAAGCTTATTCCAAATTTGAAATCTACATGGAAGGAGAGCGGACTGTAGAGGAAGTAAATGAAGGCGGAGTCACGCTAGGATGGATTGCCGGTTCCGCGAAAGGATATGGGAAATTCATCACTCCAACTCCGCAGAAAAATGTGTCAAAGACAGACATTCACGGATCTGAGCCATACGAGTATCAGGTTAATTTCAAAATACCGGAGTGTCAGCCGGCGGATTATTATGAATATATCGTGATGACAGATACACTGCCTGAAGCTGTGACATGCGATACTGTGACGGTGTTTGATGCTGATAACGAAAAAGAAGTCACTTCATCTTTTGATATACAGACAGAAAAAGGCGTGCAAGATAAAGTCGAAGTAAGAGCAAAAGATACCAGTTCTGGCTGGATCTATGGGAAGACGCTGGAAGTACGCATTACTGTACATAAGCGGCCGGATTATATATTCGGAAACTCTAATGAAATAAACAACACTGCATTTCTGAAAACGGATCTCGGAGAAAAGGAAAGCAAACCAGTCACGAACCGTTTCTATTTTCAAATTCAAACTGAAGTCAAGAATGGAACCATTACCTCCTCAGATCAAAAAGCAGAAGCCGGGAGCACAAAGAAAATTCAGTATGCTCCGGAGGAAGGATTTGAACTTGAATCCATATCTGTGGACGGAAACACAATCGATCCGTCTAAATTCCCTTCGGAATATTCTTTTACAAAACTCAATGCGGACCATCAGATAAAGGTTATTTACAACAGAAATCCTGTATTGACGATCACAAAAGAAGTAAAAGGGGCCTATGAACCCTACGGCGTGCCTACCTTTCTGTTCCGAATTTCCGGAGAGGACATCGATGGCGGAAAACGAACTTTTTACCGAATGATTTCCTTTGATGACCCTTTCGGAGAGGAGGAAATCCGAAGAAAATCTGTCACTGTGAATGTTCCTGCAGGAACGTGGACCGTCTGCGAGATAGAGGTGGCACGTTATCGTTTTACAGGCATCAAAGAAGTAGAACATGGTACAGTAAAGGGAGAGGAGGCAGAACTTCAGACGCTGGATCACAATGATGCCAAAGCAACATTCTGCAATGAACTTTCCAATTACAGGAATTTGAGTCATAATGACGTGACTGTCAATCGATTTGGAAAAGAGGTGGGCGAATGAAAAAGAAGATACAAATCGTCCCTGCGGTTCTGATCATGTTGTCTGTTCTTGGCATGTCGGCATCCGCATCCGGAGAAAAAGAGACATCTGTCACATCCCGATTTCGAACAGGAGAAGTGCGGATTGCCATCCGACAGGAAACTGTGGAAGAGGCTCGGAATCTTGTGCCAGGGAAACCAGTCAGCATGCCGACGGATATTGAAGTCCAGGGAGACAGCTGCTATGTAAGAGTGCGGCTTTTAACAGATGCCAAGGAGGAGATACCGCTTACATGTTTCGGCGGAATTCCGGACGGTTGGATCGAAAAAGGCAAGTATCTTTACTATGAAAAACCGATTTCTCATGGCGAGAGCGTCAAGGTTTACAAAACATTTGCTCTGCCACAATCATGGGATCAGGATAAGATTGACAAGGAAAATATCCAAATTCAGACCGAGGCAGATGCTGTCCAGAGCCGGAACTTTGAACCGGATTTTACATCAGATACACCGTGGGGCGACACGGAGATCCTGGAGGCAAATGAACCGGAAGAGGGGTATACATTCCGCCTTATGGATTGTGATGCCGGGCTTTGTAAAGTCATCCTGGAGGGCGATCGGATCGTGGCAAATCCAGATACATTTTTTGAAGATTTTGGAGATCTGGCCCCGGGAGATGTTTTCCAAGGAGAGATCCAAATCAAAAATAACTTTCCGGTTACAGAGACGTTGTGGATGAAAGTGGCGGCAGAACTGGAAAGTGAACTGATTCAGGAGATGCATCTGACGATTATGGAAAAGAGCGGAGAAACTGTATACGACGATAATCTGGATCCGGATTCCCTTTCCAAATTCCAATTTTTGCGAGAATATGGTCCGGGAGAGGAAGACACGCTATCTTTCTCCTTATCAATCCCAGAGAATCTGGACAACGCATATGCGAGGAAAAACGGTTCTATGACATGGACATTCCTGGGGCAAAGTGCTATGGCAGATCCGCCGGAACAGGGAAATTCAGGAGGAGACATCATGCCGGATCAGAAAGAACCGGTAAAAACAGGAGAGAGGTCGATTTCCGGTTTGTTCTTGATTTTCGCAGCCGCCGGATGTACGATTTTTGGATGCGCTTATGGATGGATCCGGAGGAAGAGAAAGGAAAAGAGACGGCATGTTTAGGATGCTTGACCGGCTGCTGGCCTTTCTTCTGACAGCGTATTTGCTGTTTATCGGAATCCTTCCTTTGACTGGTTTGGAACCTTTTGGAGTGCTTTCAGGATCTATGACACCGACGGTGCGGGCAGGAGATCTTGTATATCTGAAAAAAGACGATATCCATCCTATTTCGACCGGCGATGTGATTGCGTTTCGGCTCTCTGGCGGAAACTTTGTCCTCCACAGAGTCCAGAGAAAAGAGGACGGCGCTTTTGTGACAAAAGGGGATGCAAACGAAACGGAAGATTTCAGTCCGGTAGCGGAAGATCAGGTATATGGGAAAATGGTGTTTGTTCTCCGAAAAGGGGCTGTTATCTACGATGCTCTGCGTAGTTACAGAACACTTCTCTATCTGGCAGGGTATTTTCTTGTGCGTGGAATTTTCAGAAAAGGACAGAAAAGGAAACGCATGTATCGCATTGGTTGATTTAATTTCAAAAAGTATCTTTTGCCTCCATTGTTTTATTATGCTGTCGGCGTATAATGGAGGCAAAGGAGAGAAAGAAAAAAATGGATAAAATCAAATTTGCAGAAAATCTTTCCAGGTTAAGGAAAGAAAAGAAAATTACACAGGAAGAACTGGCTAAATTTGTCGGGGTAACAAAAGCCACAGTTTCAAAGTGGGAAACCGGGGTATCACTTAGATAAAGATACCACACCAATCCCACGCTGACTTTTGCTCAACCGATACAGCCGGAGGGCTGGATAACAAGA